>JAKMGV010000064.1 GCA_022424725.1 Paracoccaceae bacterium | reverse complement strand
CGGGCGAAGTGGGCACAACAGCTTTTAGCATTCCAATGGGCAGCATTCCGTTTTGGCGTGAACGCTTACATGCGATTGGTGCGGGCCACGCAACGCCGACCAATCGCTTTGGGGAGCAGCGTTTGGAATTTTATGGCCCTGATGGAGATCACTTTGCCTTGGTCGAGGCCGCGGATGATCGCACACCTTGGACCACAGATGACATCCCCGCAGAGCACGCAATTCGCGGATTTCACTCGGCGGATATGCGCGTCAATGCTGCTTCCCCAATGATCGAGTTGCTGAACTTTATGGGATATTCTGTGTCCGCAACAGAAGGCGCAGTTACACGTTTGACAGTCGCCAACGGAAATGCGGCGAATAAGATTGATCTGATCGAACTGCCCAATGCCGAAAAATCGAAAGAGGGTGCTGGATCAGTGCATCACATCGCATTTTCTGTAACTACCAAAGCAGACCAATTGGCGGTGCAATCGGCATTAACGGATGCAGGGTACCGCGTGACGGACGTGCGTGATCGCAATTATTTTCATGCAATTTATTTCCGCACACCTGCGGGCGTATTGTTTGAGGTTGCCACAGATGAACCCGGGTTCACCTCAGACGAAGATGTGGCATCACTGGGTACCGCGCTCAAACTCCCCGAACAGCATGAAAAACGTCGTTCCCGTTTGCAACAAACCCTAGAGCCGCTGAAAAACCTACAGCATTGAGGGGACGACCATGTCTGGCGGGCGATGCCCGTCAGCAAAGGTTTTGATGTTAATAATCACCTTTTCCCCCATCTCAACCCGCCCCTCAAGCGTGGCTGATCCCATATGCGGCAGCAGGACAACATTTTCCAATTCCCGCAGGCGTGGGTTTATGTCGGTACCATGTTCATAAACGTCCAATCCCGCACCCGCCAATTCGCTGGCACGCAACATGCGCGTCAGCGCATTTTCATCAATGACTTCGCCGCGTGATGTATTCACGATAACGGCACTTGGTTTTAACAATCGCAAACGACGCGCATTCATCAAATGAAAGGTTGATGGCGTATGCGGACAATTGATGGACAGGATATCCATGCGTGCCACCATTTGATCCAAACTTTCCCAATAGGTCGCGCCCAATGTGTCTTCAATCTCGGGGCGTAATCGGCGACGATTGTGATAGTGGATTTGCATGCCAAACGCACTGGCGCGTCGCGCTACGGCCTGACCGATGCGCCCCATGCCCAATATGCCCAACCTGCGTCCACCCAGTCGGCCGCCCAAATAGGCAGTGGGGGACCAACCCGTCCATTCCCCTGATTGCATCGCTTGCAATCCTTGGGGAATTTTGCGCACAACGGCCATCAACAACGCCATGGCCATGTCGGCGGTATCCTCGGTCACGACATCAGGTGTGTTCGAAACCAAAATGCCCCGCTGACGTGCCGTTTCCACGTCGATGTGATCAATCCCTGCACCAAAATTCGCGATAAGTTTTAGATTTGCACCTGCCTGCCCCAAGAGCCCTGCATCAATTTTGTCTGTGATGGTGGGAACCAGTACATCACAGGTTTTGATGGCATCCACCAATTCAGCGCGCGACATGGGTGTGTCATGATTACGAAGGGTGACATCGAAAAGCTCTTTCAATCGGGTCTCGACGGGTTCGGGCAACCGTCGGGTTAACACAACTTTCGTCCGATTTCCTGACATCGATAGGCTCCGTAGGCTTTAATCCGTTTATCATTGGTGGCAGAGTGTGATAAAATTTCCTTGGGCACAAGAACCCATTCCAAAAAGAACAGTACCGAGTGAGCAAAAGATGCACAAAGCGATTTTGATCTGTATCAGCATGGCGATGTTTTTCGCCCAATCCATTCTTGCGGAACCCGCCAAAAAGGGGCCTGTTACAAACCTGCCAATGCCGCGATATGTGTCGTTAAAAGCGGGCGAGGCGAATGCGCGGCGTGGTCCGTCCCTATCGCATAAAATTGATTGGGTTTATAAGCGGCGCGGCGTCCCGTTGGAAATTTATGCCGAATACGAAAATTGGCGACGCGTCCGTGATTATGAAGGGGCAGGTGGTTGGATTCACTATTCGCTTTTGTCCGGCGTGCGCACGGTTTTAATCACGCAGGATTTGACGAATGTTTTTCGCAAGCCCGATGAAAATGCGATTGTCGTCGCACGATTTGAAAAAAACGTTGTCGCGGATTTGGGAACCTGCACCAAGATATGGTGCGAAGTTGAAGCGGGCGGATACAAAGGATGGGCGCAAAAATTCGCCCTTTGGGGCGTCTATCCCAGTGAGACACGTGAATAGCCCTTTGCCAGTGGCGCGGTTGCTGATTATATGCGGCAAACAGAAATAGAATTTCATACGAGGCGACCATGAAAATCGGTAATCGCGAAATATCACCTTCCCATCCACCCCTTGTGATCGCTGAAATTGGCATCAACCATGGGGGCGATTTAGAGGTCGCCAAAAACATGGTGCGCCTTGCTGCACTTTCTGGGTGCGAATGTGTAAAGCATCAAACGCACATCGTCGAAGATGAAATGACGGATGAGGCGAAACAGATTTTTCCACCGAATGCAGATGTGTCCATTTGGGATGTTATGGCGGAATGCGCGTTGTCGCGTGAGGATGAAGCCGAACTAAAACGCTACACCGAAGAATTGGGATTGATCTATATCTCAACACCCTTCTCACGTGCGGCGGCGGATTTTTTGGAAACCTTGGACGTGCCTGCATACAAAATCGGATCGGGTGAAGCGGACAATCTACCCCTGATCCGTCACATCGCGCGCAAGGGGAAACCCGTGATCATGTCAACGGGCATGCAGACGATTGAAACCCTACAAGAAAGCGTTCAAATCCTTGAGGATGCGGGTATTGAATATGCGTTGTTGGAATGCACGAACCTTTATCCGTCACCACCTGAAATTGTTAGTTTGCAGGGCGTGACCGATTTGAAGGCGGCCTTCCCAAATGCGGTTGTTGGTTTTTCTGATCACTCGATTGGCCCTGAAATGGCGTTGGCTTCTGTCGCGTTGGGCGCATCAATATTGGAACGTCACTACACAGACACGCGCTATCGCAAAGGGCCCGACATTATCAATTCAATGGACCCTGCGGAGCTACGGTTTTTGATTGACCGATCTCGTGAAATCCATACGGCACTGATGAACCCGAAACAGCGCACTGGTCCTGAAGAGGATGTGTATCGCTTTGCCCGTGCGTCTGTTGTGGCGGATGCAGATTTGGCTGCGGGGCAGGTGATTACGGAATCCGATATCTGGGCACGTCGTCCAGGGTCGGGTGAAATCGCAGGGTTTGAGTTTGATAAGGTTGTTGGCAAAACACTAAAGGTGGCGGTGACACGTAACCAACAGCTAAAGTGGTCTGATTTCGAAAATTAATTCGGGCTTATGCGCCCATAAAGGCGCGCATGTGAAATTGGGCATGCGCTGTTGGTCGCTGTGTTTTCGCAGTGTGAGGACACGCGCGCCGCGCCGCGCACCCGAATGTTTCGCAACTTTCAGTGGCGTTTATCAGATATGATTTGCATTTTGGAACATTGTAATCGTTTTCATCCACTGCATCAGCAGGGCAACTGGTTAAACAGGGCGCAGCACATCCCGCGCAGGGTGTTGATAGGACTGGGCGCGGATCTGCGATTTCATGTGTAAATCCGATTGCGCCCCGAAACGATACATAAAGCCCGCTTTCGTGGTCTACCAAAAATCGCAGAGGGGAGGCATAGACGCGCCCTGTGCTGAGCGCCCAAGAATAAAATGGATGATATGGCGCGCCACCAAAGGGGAAATAGAGGGTTCCACCACATTCGGTGCTTAAATTTCCGATCACACGCGCGGACCAACGATCCATGGGGTGTTCAAACCCGTCATTATATTCAGCAGAGTTTGCAAACACACCCCAAAACCCTGGTTCACTTGGGGCAAGCAAAACCAATGATGCGAGATTTGGCAGGCTATCATCACCGCGCACATCGCACACCCCCGCAATCCGCAATCCATGCGCTGCACACGCGCCCGATAGGTCATCAAATCCTATTTGCGTCGAAAGGGTAGCCATAAACTCCACCATAGTTGATCAGGGCGTGTATCCTGCCATTGCAATCCAACGGTCATTTTGTCGTGCCCTTTGTTTGGTTGGGCGATATAGGTGCCGAATATCTGATCCCAAATCGACAGGGCAAAGCCATAGTTTGCATCATGTTCGCTGCGTTCAACAGAATGATGCACCCGATGCATATCTGGGGTCACAATGAGTTTACGCACAATCCGGTCAATGCGCCGGGGCAGATGGATATTGGCGTGATTAAACATGGCCAGCCCATTGAGCATGATTTCAAACACGATCACCGCAAGTGCGGATGGTCCCAAAAGGTAGACCAACCCAATCTTCAACAGCATGGACAATAGAATTTCGATGGGGTGGAATCGGATCGCTGTTGTCACATCCATGTCGCGATCTGCGTGATGCACGCGGTGTAATCGCCACAGGAACGGGATTTTATGTGTCAGCAGGTGTTGCAACCAAATGGCAAAATCCAACACCAAAATCGCTAGGATAAATTCAACCGCAACCGGTAAATCAAGGATGTTAAACAGTCCCAGTCCAAGGGCATGCGCATCCACTGACGCCCCGACTGCCAGCAGGGGGAGTATCAGCGCCAATAAACGCAGTGCAAGCGTATCAACAAGGATGATACCCCAATTTGTGAACCACCGTTTTTTTCGGCTAACAACACGTGCGCGACGCGGGTTCAAAACCTCAACCAAAGAGAGGGCTCCAAAAATCCCTAAAAAGATTGATAATCGAATGATCGCTTCGTGTTCCATGGGCAAAAACCTAATCAGCACCATCATAAAATCAACCGCGATCACGCCAACCTGATGATGGAGCCCGCACCATGTTCTGTAAACAGTTCCAACAAACAGGCGTTTGGTGCACGGCCATCTAGGATAACAACCGCCTTTACGCCTTCCTCTAATGCGGCAAGCGCGGTTTCCGTTTTCGGTATCATCCCACCCGCGATCACGCCAGAGGCTGTCATTTCGCGAATTTGATCAGAATTCATTTCGGTCAATACATCGCCATCCGCGTTTTTAACGCCACTGACATCCGTCAATAACAACAAACGGTCCGCGCTTAACGCCCCCGCAATGGCCCCTGCAACGGTATCCCCGTTGATGTTAAACGTTTCACCTTTGCGCCCTGCACCCAATGGCGCGATCACAGGGATCAAATCGTTTTCGAATAAGGTGCGAATGACCTCTGGGTTAATCTCCGATGGATTGCCAACCAGTCCCAACGCGGGATCAGCAGGATCGCAGACGACCAAATTTGCGTCCTTACCAGACAGGCCAACAGCGCGACCGCCTTGTTTATTGATGGCTTGTACGATGCGTTTGTTGACAGTGCCTGATAGCACCATTTCAACAACTTCCATCGTTGCTGCGTCGGTGACACGTTTGCCATTGACGAATTCGGATTTGATTTCCAGCTTATCCAGAAGCGCGTTGATCATTGGCCCGCCACCATGGACAATCACAGGGTTAATCCCAACCTGCCGCATCAAAACAACGTCGCGCGCAAAGCTGTCCATCGCTTCGTCACTCGTCATCGCATGACCGCCCAGTTTAATGACAACGATCGCGTCTGAATAACGTTGCAGGTAGGGCAGGGCTTGGGACAGCGTGCGGGCGGTGGCAATCCAATCACGGTTCATATCTTGTTTCTTCATTTTGGCGCACTCCATTTCGTTGGCTTGGCGCAATCGTGGTGATCCAAATTATTGGATATGTGCAATTGTTGACCGTAGGGTGTCAATCCCAACACCTTTTTCGGACGAGGTCACGATAATTTCAGGGAACGCAGCAGGGTGTTTTGACAATGCACCGCGGACCTGATCCAAAACCTTGTCCATTTGATGGTCTTTGATTTTATCTGCTTTGGTCATAACGCATTGGAATGTGACCGCAGATGAATCCAGCAAGGAGAGGATTTCTTCGTCCACTTTTTTCACGCCATGTCGACTGTCGATCAAAACAAATGAACGGCGCAGCGACTGACGGCCCGACAAATATTGCTTCAATAGGCGCTGCCATTTCTCCACAACGGGTAAGGGAGCATTGGCAAATCCATACCCGGGTAAATCAACCAAGTAGTGGCTTTCATCCGTCGTGAAAAAATTGATTTCTTGTGTGCGTCCCGGTGTGTTTGATGCGCGTGCCAATCCTTTGCGGCCCGTCAGTGCATTGATCAGACTGGATTTCCCAACGTTTGATCGACCTGCAAAACACACCTCAATCCGATCTGCGGGCGGCAGTCCAGACATGGCAACCACACCTTTTAGAAAGTCGCTGCCGCGCGCGAATAAAAGACGCCCGTTTTCGCGTGACATGTCATCGGGTTCTGGGGCCAAAGGAAAAGGAAGTTGCATCACATCACCTGTAATTCATCGCCAATGGCGAGTTGTCCATTTGTGCTCGCGACACCATAGACTGTCATCTCTTGGTGATCCCACGTGTCCAAAACTGCTAAGGTGTCGGCGTCTCTGGCACCTGTCTCTGGATTTGCCGTTGTTGCAAGGCAGCGTGTCACAGGTTCCTTGATTTCAAAGGTAACCCCACCGATTTTAATGTTTTTTCCGATCCATTCGAATTCTTCCCATGGTGCGGCACCATCCACCCAAATGTTGCAGCGCCAGCGTAAATTCGAAAGTGGACGGCCGTGTTTTTGTTCAATCGCGCGGTGGGTGGCCATGTTGCCAATCGAAATCGATGGATAATCTGTGTCGGTCATCCCTGATTGTTGCGCGCGGACTAAACGTGCGGATTGGGCACGGTTTTCTGGAACCATTCCTTTGGTCCATTCAATCAATTTCGCACCCTCTTGATCAGGATCGAATGACAGTGGCGCTTTGGATGGGTGGGTTAGGGTCATCAAATGATTATGATCATCCCACTCTGCGTTTATGGCCATCAATGACGGGGCCTTGGCTCCGCGTGAAAAATTGGCACAGGAAGCCCATTGTGAACCATCTGCATCAGTTTGGTCATGCGCAACCGCCCATGCACGATCAAGCGGAAGCGTCTGCCCCGCTGTGACCGCAACCGTATTAAGTGCCTCGCGCCCATGCGATTTGATCGGGTGACGCCATATTTCGACGACCTTAATCATTCAGCTTTGTTACGTTGAAAGCTTTGACGAATGTTCCCAAACACATCTGGTTTGAAACCCTGCGAGCGCATGATCAAATACTGTTGGGTAAAGGTGATCATGTTGTTGGCAATCCAGTAAATCACCAAGCCACTTGCAAAAGATCCCAGCATAAACATGAAGACCCAAGGCATCCATGCAAAGATCATCGCCTGTGTTGGATCGGTGGGGGCTGGGTTCAATTTTTGTTGTAGCCACATTGAGATACCAAGCAAGATCGGCAAAATACCCAATGCGATAAAGACAAAAATGCCATCTTGTGAGGGTACCGCGTAAGGCAGCAAGCCAAACAAGTTCCAGATCGAACTGGGATCAGGCGCGCTTAGATCTTTGATCCAACCAAACCATGGGGCATGGCGCAATTCCAACGTTACAAAGATCACTTTATAAAGTGAGAAGAAGATCGGAATTTGAACCAAAATCGGCAAACAACCTGCGGCAGGATTCACCTTTTTCTCTTGATACAGCTTCATTGTCATTTGCTGCATCTTTTGACGATCGTCACCTGCCTGCTTTTTGATTTTTTCCATCTCAGGCTGCAATTCTTTCATCTTGGCCATCGAGACGTAGGATTTGTACGCCAATGGGAACAAGAGCGCCTTGATCAATAGCGTCAGTCCAATAATCGCCCAACCCATGTTGCCAATCAAAAGGTTCAGCCAATGCAAGACCGCAAACATTGGTTTGGTAATGAAAAAGAACCAACCCCAATCAATGCTATCAAGAAAGCCTTCAATCCCTGTTTTTTCATAGTTGCGGATTGTTTCCCATTCTTTTGCACCGACAAACATCTGAGTTGTGGCGCTTACCGCTGTGCCGTTTGCGACGACCAATGGATTTAATACAGCCTCGGTTTGGTAGATATTTGAGGCCTCAAAATATTTGGCCGTTGAACGAAAACCTGTACCTTTTTCCGGTGCAAGGACAGACATCCAATAGTGATCTGTGAAACCAATCCAACCGCTTTCTGCAACGTCTTGGCGGTCTGCATGGGTGCCTTCACGTGGATCAATGTCAAAATCAACGACATCGCTGTAGCCATCTTCTGCAAGTTCGCCATCCGTCATGCGGATGATGCCTTCGTGCAGGATAAAGAAATTCTTCACATTCGAGGGTTCGCCATGACGGCGCAACAATCCGTAGGGGCGCAGTGTCACCTCTTGGCCAGAGGTGTTTTCAACGCTTTGACGAACTGTGAATAGGAAATCTTCGTCAACGGATACTTCGTGGATGAAATTCAGGCCTTGACCGTTGTTCCAAGTCAGCGTCACAGGGGCGTCAGGCGTCAGTACATCATTCCCCTGAATTTCCCAAATTGTATCGGGTGTGGGCATGGCCGTTGCATCCGTGCCCGATAGGGTCATCCAACCAAAGGCGCTGTAAAATGCCTCATCCTCGCCCAGTGGTTTCAAAACGCGAACGTTTTCGGCGCCTTCATCCAACGAAACGCGGAAATCTTTTAACTGCAGCGTATCAAGGCGTGCACCAACTGTTGAGATGGATCCAGAAATTCTTGGGGTGTCTACCGTCACACGCGCAGCCTCGGCCGTGGTTGCGACCTGTTCATCTGCAACGACCTGCGTTTCTTGATCGGTGGCGGGCAATTCAACGGGCGTTGAAATTGCGTCGGCAGCATCGGTCACCTGTTCTTCTGGGACGGGTGGGGGAAACAAAACGAACCATACGATCAGCACAAGCATGCTGAGGACCGAAGCAAGAATTAGGTTTTTGTTTTGATCATCCATTTTAGGCGCCACCTGTCGTGTCAATACTGAGGTGGGTTCAATAGAGATTGACCTAAAAGGTCAAGAGGCAAGAGGGCGTTTTTGCGGATCAACGCATGTATCGCGCGGGAAAATGCCCTAAACGGCAGCCTTGCGGCGTTGCTTTTTGAAATAGCCTTCCATCCATGCAACCACCTTTTCGGGGGCCAGTGGATGCGCAATCTAGTATCCCTGCAATGCATCAACACCCAGATCAACCATGTGGCACTGTTCGCCGATTGTTTCGACGCCCTCTGCAACGACTTCTAAATCGAGTTGTTGCGGCATTTGGATCATGGCGTTTGCCAAGCGCGATTGCGCAG
>JAKMGV010000201.1 GCA_022424725.1 Paracoccaceae bacterium | reverse complement strand
CTGCGTCACCGCCCCCTGCGTTAAAGTTTGGATTGGGCAGGGTCACGATACTGCGCAATTCTGGGAAAGGATCTGTTTTATGCGGAATCGCGTTGGCCGCGACAAAGTGATCTTGGAACTTGGGTTCAATCGCGGTTTCCACCTTGGTGATTTCGCCGACCACCCGTTCAATCTCTCGCCGTGATCCCACATTACACAGGGCAATCCGTGCACCCGTTCCTGCGGCGTTGCCTGCCGAAAACACCTTATCCAGTGGAACATCTGGGATCATGCCCAGAACCATGGCGTGTTTGCTGGAAATATGTGCACCAAAGGCGCCCGCCAATACAACACGATCGACGCGGTCGACATTCATATCGTCCATCAATAGGCGCGCACCTGCATATAGTGCGGATTTTGCCAGCTGAATTGCGCGAATATCGCCTTGGGTCACTGTGATGCGTGGACCGCCATCGGCCGACCCATCATAGACCAGATAGGAATGCGTGCGCCCCTCTGGGATGCTGCGTGCTGTGCCTGTGGCCTCGGCCGATCCTATTAGACCGTTTTCATCCATCAATCCCGCGATGCGCAATTCTGCGACCGCCTCGATAATGCCTGAGCCACAGATGCCTGTGATGCCAGAGGCGGCGGTTGCTTCGGCGAACCCCTCTTCGTCTGACCAAATATCACTGCCAATCACGCGGAACCGCGGTTCCTTTGTCACGGGATCAATTTCGATCCGTTCAATGGCACCGGGGGCCGCGCGTTGGCCTGAACTGATTTGCGCCCCTTCAAATGCGGGACCTGTGGGCGAAGAACAGGCCAAAACGCGCGATGTATTCCCCAACAGGATTTCGGCGTTTGTTCCAACATCCACGATCAATACCAAATCATCGGATTTTCCAGGTTCTTCGGACAATGCAACCGCCGCAGCATCCGCGCCAACGTGTCCTGCGATACAAGGGAGGACATAGATTTGTGCAGATTTTGCAATATTGGTCAGCTCCAGATCGAACGCCTGCAACGTCACGGATTCAGATGTGGCCAATGCAAAAGGCGCTTGACCCAATTCAACAGGATCGATGCCCAACAGCAAATGGTGCATGACAGGGTTACAGACAAAGACAACCTCAAAAATCAGGCTGGCATCAATGTCTGCGTCTTTTGCGATATCCTCGGCCAATGTATTGATCGCATCGCGCACCGCCCGCGTCATTTCGCTGTCTCCACCAGGGTTCATCATGGAATAGCTTACGCGGCTCATCAAGTCTTCGCCAAATCGGATTTGTGGGTTCATCACACCAGCGCTTGCAATGACTTCACCTGTGGTCAAATCAGTCAGGTGTGCCGCAACCGTGGTTGAGCCCAAATCGATGGCCAAACCGTAGAGCCCACCTTCGTGTAGTCCTGACCACACATCCAAAATGCGGGCCTGATCTGTTTTGTTATCGCGGTAAACGGCCACAGACGCCTGCCAATTTCCTTTGCGCAAACGGGGTTGCAATTTGGTCAGCACGCCCAAATCGCAGGTCACATTATCAATGTCCCATTGATCCTTCAGCGCATGGGCCAAACGTTCCAAATCGCCTGTGGGTTTGTGCATGTCAGGCTCTTCAACCTCAACAAAATAAAGCTTTGTCGCAGGGTCCATTTCGATGGCGCGCGCGCTGGCGGCTTTGCGAACAACCTGTTTATGCACCTGGCTTTCGGGGGGGACGTCAATTACAATGTCACCTTGGACAGTCGCCTGACACCCCAAACGACGCCCCGCCTTTAGGCCACGTTTTTGGTCATAGCGTTCTTCAACTGCGTTCCACTCTGATAGGGCATTGTCCCCAACACTGACCCCATGTTTCGGGAATTCACCATAAGACGGGGTGATTTGGCATTTGCTGCAAATCCCACGTCCGCCGCAGACGGAATCCAAATCCACACCCAATTGACGGGCGGCAGTTAAAACGGGGGTTCCAACAGGAAAGTGTCCGCGCTTGCCAGACGGGGTAAAAACAACCAAGGGATCGTTTTGCATGTAATGTCCTATCGCTACGAATTTGTGCAGAACATAATGCAATTTGAAACGACAGAAAGCCTTCAATCGTCATAAAATGGTACAAGGGCGGCATTATCTGCCGCCCGTGACATTTTTTATTGCGTTTCCTGTAATTTAATCCGCAAACCCAAGGTGATCATAAGGATAATCGCGATGGTCCAGGGTTGCGCACCGACAGAGGCCGCCGCGATCAATGTCAGGCCCGAAATCGGCAGGACAACGCCACGACGCCCAAAGCCGCCAAAATGGTCCCGTATTGCCCATAGGCCAAGGACATAGATCGCAACCGAAGCCCCGACATAGGCATTGGCCGATGCAAGATCAATTTTTGAATGATCGGTCAAAACATCCATATGCGCGCCCAAACCCGCGGCAATCAAAGTGCCTGCAAGTAATATCGCGATATGTCCATAGCCCCACAAAAACACGCGGTGCGCCTGTGTTGAATTTAAGTGATCTGGTTCAATGAAATAAAGCCACCAAATGCAGAACACGATGACAATGCCCGCCACTGCCGCAGATACCAAGGCCCAATCAAAATGCCCATCATAAAGCTCGCCAAACATGAACGAGATCGATAGCAAAACTTCGCCCAAGACGATGATATTCAACAGGCCATAGCGTTCGATCACTTGGTGACGGTGAAAGGGGATCCCCTTGACCAAGCCAGAGGCAACAGGCACCATCAATTCAACCACGAAAATACCCACGCATATTGGGATGAAATTCGCATTTTCGGGGGTGACCGTGAAATACATCACCACCCACAGCGCCTGAGCAATGATCAACCCAATTGCATAAATCATGGCAGGGGCGCGGTATTCAGGCGAATGGGCTGCCGCGCGTAACCACAGGCCCACCATGCCAATCCGCATCACAATCCAACCAATTACACCATAGGTAAAATCCATGGTTTCCAGAATATGCGTGGCACCTGCGGCGAATAGTAAATAGCCACTCATGATAACGATTGTGAAAATGCGATAGACCGCATCATCATTGTCAAAGGCGGATGCAAACCACGTATGGTTTACCCACGGCCACCAAATCGCAGCAATCATAAAGCAGAAATTCAGCAATAAATCGGGCCCGTGCCCGTATGAAATCGCGTGGTGAAACGCAGCCGTCGCCGAGGCGAGAGCAATCACGCTAACCAGATCGAAAAAGAGTTCAAGTTGTGTAGCCGCGCGATGGGGTTCCCCCGGATCGCGCGCCACCATTTGGCGTAGCACCGACATAGCATTCACTTACATTTTCCTTACCGACTTGTCTTATTGTCGGCGCGGTTCGATCGGGTCAAGCCAGCTTGGCGTAATTTTGCATATGCGTTGCCGATTTCACAAAAACTGACGCGCAAAGAAAATCGCAGACATGCCAAATCCAACCGCGATCACGATAAGGCGCACGGCAGAGCTTGGCAGGGCCTTGGCAATTGGCGCGCCCGCGTATCCGCCAATGGTGGCCGCAATGGCCATGACAATCGCCTCAGGCCAATGGACAAACCCGCCAAGGGCAAAGGCCAGAACCGAAATGGCAGAGAGCGCAAAAGATAACCAGTTTTTCAAACCGTTCATTTGGTGAATGTTGCTCATGCCCCACATGG
>JAKMGV010000063.1 GCA_022424725.1 Paracoccaceae bacterium | reverse complement strand
CGCGATTTTTCCGATTTCAACCGACTTCACCAATTCTGAGCGTATCAGACAGGACCGACTACAAGCCCATGCAATCGAGGCGACCGAGCAATGTGGTGGAACCTACGTGCCAACCGTGCACGACTTACAAAAACTGGCCACTGTTCTGGATCAGTGGCCGCATGACCGCAACCTGCTTTACTGTGATGAGTGTCTGGTTGGCACGGCAACAGAATTTAGTGCCCTTCCATCTGGTAAGTGGGCGATTTTGATTGGACCAGAGGGCGGTTTTTCTGATCGTGAAAGAACGAAAATTTCAAATATGCAACAGTCCTTTCCTGTCAGCTTGGGACCGCGTATTTTACGCGCAGACACCGCTGCGGTTGCTGCGCTTTCTTTGTGGCAGGAACATTTAGGAGACTGGTGCTGATGCGACGGGACGCAATCGAAACACTTAAACGGTTTAGTGGATTAATTATTGCCCTTTGCACAATTTGTTTGGGCCTTTATTGGATTTTAAACAGTTTTGGACTGCTGATGATCGTCGGGTACCCAGTTACGTTTATTGGTATTGCCCTTGGATATTCTGCAATTCAACGCCTTAGATTTCATCACAACAACGAAGGTCACGGCATCGTTCATTTCGTAGAAGGGCAAATAACATATTTCGGACCCGAAAGTGGTGGGATTGTTGCTGTTGGCGATATTACGCGGGTCATGCTTCGCAAAATTGGACGTGAAAACGTCTGGGTCATCGAACAACCTGCACAACCGGCGTTGGTTATCCCAACAAATGCGCAGGGGGCAGATCGCCTGTTTGACGCATTTGTTTTATTGCCAAATTGGAATGTCGAATTCACCCTGTCGCGACTAGAGGATAATCAGTCGCACGAAGATGTGATTTGGCAATCTAATCAATATTTAGATCAATCAAGGTACATTCATTGACATAAGGGAAAATCGTATTAATCCCTTTACAAAACTACTCGATCGGAGACTTATCAATGTCGATCCCTCAATCCGGTGGCGGCCCCATCGAAAGTTATGAACAAATGGCCGAATATCTGGCATCGGGGTGTAAACCGAAAGAGGATTGGCGCATCGGAACCGAGCATGAAAAGTTCGGATTTTGCAAAGATAGTTTATTACCGCTGCCATACGAAGGTGAGCGTTCCATTCATGCAGTGTTATCCACCCTGCGTGACCGCCATGATTGGCAAGAGCTTCGCGAAGGTGGCAAACTCATCGGTCTGACAAAAGACGGGGCAAACATTTCGCTAGAGCCTGGTGGCGCGCTGGAATTATCAGGCGCGCCACTTGAGACGATCCATGAAACCTGTGACGAGGTGAACATTCACCTGAAAGAGGTCAAAGATATCGCTGACGAAATTGGCGTGGGCTTTATTGGACTGGGCGCGGCGCCTACGTGGATGCACGAACAAATGCCTTTGATGCCCAAGGGGCGTTACAAATTGATGGACGCCTATATGGGCAAAGTTGGCACCATGGGGCGCACCATGATGCGCCGCACCAGCACCGTTCAGGTTAATTTGGATTATTCATCCGAAGCCGACATGATCCAAAAACTGCGCGTGGGCATCGCACTTCAGCCTGTGGCAGTGGCCCTATTTGCGAATTCACCGTTTTTTGAGGGCCAACCAAACGGTCACAAAAGTTGGCGCAGCCGTGTTTGGCGCGATACGGACAACGCCCGCGCAGGTATGATCCCATTTGTGTTTGATGATGATTTCGGTTTCGAACGTTGGGTGGAATATGCATTGGACGTACCGATGTATTTTGTCTATCGCGACGGGAAATACATCGATGCGTTGGGACAATCTTTCCGTGATTTCTTGGATGGAAAACTTCCCGCACTTCCAGGTGAAAAACCAACGCTCAGCGATTGGGCAGACCATCTGACAACTGCGTTCCCTGAAGCACGAATTAAAAAATATATCGAAATGCGCGGCGCAGATGGCGGTCCATGGCGTCGATTGTGCGCATTGCCGGCGTTCTGGGTTGGCCTCTGTTATGAACAAGACAGCCTAGATGCCGCGTGGGATCTGGTGAAAGATTGGGATGCCGAAACGCGTGAGGAACTGCGTGTGGCAGCCTCTGTCGATGGATTGCATGCAAAGGTTGGCAATATCGACATGCACGAACTATCAAAATCTGTATTGGAAATCGCACATGCGGGCCTAGCAAAACGTGCGCGCCCTGGTGCAGGTGGGATGATTCCAGATGAAACACATTTTCTAAACGCGCTTATGGAAAGTGTGGAAACTAAAAAAACACCTGCTGACGAACTTATGGATCATTACAACGGTGCATGGGCCGGTGATCTAAATCGGATATTTGCCGAATTTAGCTATTAAAATTGTATGTGTTAACGGACCCGTTAAGGATTGCCACATATACCTGACTTTGGGTGAGATATAGGTGGTGAACATGGCAAAGGGCCAAACGGTCGCGCCAGTTATCATCAAACGGAAAAAGATCATCGCAGCAGATGGCCACCATGGTGATGCCTGGAAAGTGGCCTATGCCGATTTCGTGACTGCTATGATGGCCTTTTTCATGTTGATGTGGCTGTTAAACGCGACGACAGAACAACAGAAAAAAGGGATCGCAGACTATTTTAGTCGAACCCTAGCGATCAATCGTTCCTCTGGTGGTGGAGATTCATCCTTTGTTGGGGATACTGTTTTTACCGAGGAAACCCTGACACGTCAGGGGGTTGGCGCATCTACTATCTATCCGACTGAAAGTGCAGGATCACGCGGCGCGAATGTAGAGCATGGATCATACAAAGCGATTTTAGTCCCTTATAATGAGGATGATCCTCTGCAAAATATGCCTGTTTACAGTTTCCAAAAACTGATCGAGGCCGCGCAGGGCACTGATGCTGCAACGTTAACTTTAGAAAGTGGTGAAACAATTGCACCGCAAAATGTTATTGCGCTTCGTTAAAGATGAAGCGCAATAGCCGCGCCTACGCCTGCGCCAGCGAGGGCCAAAAGGGTGCCAAAAATGAGCGGTCGTTTTGATTTATTCTCAGGTGCACCGCCTGCGGTTGCCTGCTTCATCAAGGCCTGCTCAACGATGCCTGGCAAACGTGGACCAAAACGCGCGACAACCGCCAATGTGTTTTTCAGATCATTCAAGACTGCCAGCGGGCCAATACTGTCACGAATGTACCCCTCTACAACGGGTTTTGCCACCTGCCAGATATTTATGCGAGGGTCCAACGAACGTGCAACGCCCTCAACCACCACCATGGTGCGCTGCAGCAAAATGAGTTCGGTACGCGTTTCCATTCCAAATCGTTCTGTCACCTCAAACAGGTAATTTAACAGGCGTCCCATAGATATTTGTGTGGCATCCATTCCAAAAATAGGTTCGCCAACCGCGCGCAGTGCCCGCGCAAATTCTTCAACGTCCTGTGTGGCGGGGACGTAACCTGCTTCAAAATGTACTTGGGCGACACGGTGATAATCACGGCGGATAAATCCAAATAGAATTTCAGCATAAACGCGGCGGGTATATTCATCAATATATCCCATAATCCCAAAATCAAGCGCGATAACTTCACCTGCGGCGCCCACACGCAGGTTGCCTTGGTGCATGTCAGCGTGGAAATATCCATCCCTCAATGCGTGCGTCAGAAAGCTTTGCAAAACTTTCTCGCCCAAACGCTCTCGATCAAATCCCGCGTCATCAAGTGCATCATTGTCACCCAGCGAAATGCCCTCGACCCAATCTAACGTCATCACGCGCTTTGCGGAATAATTCCAACGGACGTTAGGGACATGAAAGTCATCATCTTTTTCAGTATTCGCTGCAAATTCAGAAGCAGAAGCACTCTCTAGTCGTAAATCAAGTTCACCCCGAACAACGCCTTCAAAATGGCGAATGACATCCATTGGACGCAAACGTCGTGCGAAGGGCGCAAATATTTCAATCAAATTGGCCGCCAAGTAAAAGGCATCCACATCGCGAATAAATGAACGTTCAATGCCTGGACGCAAAACTTTGACAGCAACCCATTCGCCAGTCTCCTCCAACCGCGCTTTATGCACTTGGGCAAGCGACGCTGCGGCAATCGGCTCACTAAATTCAGAAAACATCTCCACAATTGGGCGTTCCAATTCGGCTTCAACGGTTTTCTTTGCAATCTCAACAGCGAACGGCGGCAGTTTGTCCTGCAAAACGCGCAATTGCTGTGCTAGCTCACTGCCAACCACATCTGGTCGTGTACTTAGGATTTGGCCAAACTTGATATACGCTGGGCCCAGCGCCGTCAGCGCACGGGGAACAGGCGGCATCGACGGATCACCAGTGTAGCCAAGCAATTTAAATGGATATCCCAGAACCCTTGCCACAATGCGAACACCGCGCGGCGCTTCAACGGCTTCCAATACCTGTCGCATGGCACCAGTCCGTTCAAAGGTTGCGCCCGTCCGAATAAGGCGCCAAATGTTGTGAACGCCCCGCATTTAGATTTTCCAACCAGAATGAAGACAGGCAATTCCCATCGTTAGATTGCGATATTTCGCATTCTCAAATCCTGCTGATTTGATCATGTTCAAAAACGTTTCTTGATCGGGAAATTTGCGGATCGATTCAACCAAGTATTGATAACTATCCGCATCATTCGCGATCATTTTCCCCATTTTCGGGATAACGTTGAATGAATAACGATCATACGCCCATTGCAGCAGGTCGTTCGGGATTTGCGAAAATTCCAGTACCATCAAACGCCCACCCGGTTTCAGGACACGGAACGCCTCATTCAATGCTTCTTGGGGGCGCGTTACATTTCGAATTCCAAAGCTGATCGTGTAAACATCAAATGTGTTGTCTTCGAACGGAAGCGCCATGGCGTCGCCAACAACCCAGTCGAGTTGTTCGGCCATCTGACCTGCTTCTGCACGTTTGCGACCCTCAACCAACATGGATTCAGTCAAATCAAGCACCGTTGCATGCCCTGCACCCGCACGCTTTAAAAATCGAAACGAAATATCACCCGTACCACCCGCAACGTCCAATAATCGCTGACCTGCACGCGGGGCAAGCCAATCCATCATTGCGTCTTTCCACAGCCGATGAATGCCCCCTGACATCACATCGTTCATAATGTCGTATTTATTCGCAACACTGCCGAACACGCCTTGTACTCTGGATGCTTTTTCGGTTTCAGGAACAGTCTGAAATCCGAAATGGGTTGTGCCGTTTTCGTCAGTGGTCATAACATTATCCAAAATACATGTTTCACCCTACTTATAATCCGATTGAAGGGGGTTACAATGCGACTAAATTATTTAGTCATGAAACATCGCTAATCCCAAAACTGTAATATGGGGGTGTAATGCCAGAATTACCTGAAGTCGAAACTGTGATGCGCGGGATAGAGCCCTCAATGACAGGGTATAAGATTGATCAGCTAATCCTCAATCGCCCTGATCTGCGGTGGCCCTTTCCAGGCGGTATGGCAGAACGTGTTTCAGGGGCCAAAGTGCTAGGGTTGCGTCGACGTTCCAAATACATCTTGGCCGATTTAGACAGCAACGAAACGCTTTTGATGCATTTGGGAATGTCTGGGCGAATTTTGGTTTCTGATGACCCACTGGGCAACTTTGTGCAAGACCATCCGCCAATCGAAAAACATGACCATGTTATTTTTTCAATGGAAAATGGCGCGCGCATCACCTTTAACGATCCGCGTCGTTTCGGCGCAATGGATTTATTAGATACCAATTTAGGCGATGCACACCCGTTGCTACGCAACATTGGACCCGAACCATTTGGGAATGAATTTCACGAAGATTACCTTGTGAATATTCTCAAAAAGAAAAATTCTGCGATAAAATCTGCACTGCTGGATCAGCGCATTGTTGCGGGTTTAGGGAATATCTATGTTTGCGAGGTTTTATTTCGTGCAGGGATCTCTCCTAAAAAATTAGCAGGTAAAATCAGCGCCAAGCGGACGGAACCACTGGCCGCAATCATCCGAGACGTTTTGGATGAAGCTATCCAAGCAGGTGGTTCCACATTAAAGGATTTTCGACACAGCGATGGTGAACTGGGGTATTTCCAACATACCTTCAAAGTTTACGGTCGCGAGGGCGAGGCATGTACCAACACTGACTGTGATGCGAAAATAAAGCGTATCGTACAATCAGGACGATCAAGTTTCTATTGTCCCAAATGTCAAAGATAGCTTGATCAATGTCCGTTTCGTGATAAGCAAGTGGACTGAATGTAACAATTGAGAGATATCTTCATGGCTTATGAGACGATCATCGTCGAAGTGGAAAACCACATTGCCCTGATTAAACTTAATCGCCCCGACGCACTAAACGCATTGAATGCTGCGCTGTTGGCTGAACTGGTTGATGCCCTTGAATCCGCGCAGAAAAACGAAATGGTGCGCTGCATCGTGATCACTGGTTCTGAAAAGGCATTCGCGGCGGGCGCTGACATCAAGATGATGAGCAGCAAGTCGTTTTCAGATGTGTTCAATGAGAATCTTTTTAGCGAAGAATCAGACAGAATTGGACGCATTCGCAAACCAATCATCGCGGCTGTTTCTGGCTATGCGCTTGGAGGTGGATGCGAACTGGCGATGATGTGTGACTTTATCATCGCGGCGGACAATGCCAAATTCGGACAGCCTGAAATCAATCTGGGTGTGATTGCGGGTATGGGCGGTTCACAACGCATGACCCGCTATATTGGCAAATCCAAATCAATGGACATGAACCTAACAGGACGCTTCATGGAAGCGGACGAGGCTGAACGCTGTGGGCTTGTTAGCCGCGTAGTTCCGACCAAAAAATTGATGGATGAGGCAATGGGCGCTGCAGCGAAAATTGCTGAAAAATCCATGATGGCTGTCATGGCAGCAAAAGAGGCGGTTAACCGTTCTTACGAGACAACATTGGATGAAGGTTTGTTATTTGAACGGCGCTTGTTCCATTCGCTCTTTGCAACAGAGGACCAAAAAGAAGGAATGGCCGCCTTTATCGAGAAACGCGAAGCACAGTTTCGCGACAAATAAAGAAAATTGGGGGCGTTTTTAGTGTTTTTGGTCTCTGACCTGTTGACTCAGCTTCGAGTCGGGCCTAAAGACGCGTCCTCAGGAATATGTAACCCAAACAGTGGGATTTGAATCGCATGGCAAACACGCCTCAATCTAAAAAACGCGCACGTCAATCAGAGCGTCGTGCAGACGTTAATAAATCACGTCGTTCACGTATCCGCACTTTCTTGCGCAAAGTTGAAGAAGCAATCGAGAGTGGTGATCGTAATGCGGCTACTGCCGCTCTGCGTGCAGCACAGCCTGAGTTGATGCGCGGCGTCACAAAAGGCATCTTTCACAAGAATACAGCAGCGCGTAAAATGTCACGTCTGTCTGCACGCGTGAAAGCAATCGCATAAGAATTTGAAATCATCTGTATTTCATGGAATGCGTCGCCCTACGGGTGGCGCATTTTTTGTTGTTCAAAAAGTTTCGAAAAGAGATTCTTTTCAGGAAAAGTAAGAGTCAAGCTATAAGAATTGTTGCCCTCAACAATTCGAAATTGTTACGTTGTATTTGCGACTCGCATCGCCTGGGGGGGCAGCTGGTTTTATGAAGCGTACACGAGCGTTGGCTTGTAGTTTTATTATGAAAACCACTACTGCCCATTCATAAAATTGACTATGTGATCGCCTGGTGTGTGCCATATCAGGGGCCAATGGTTGTTTGTGCGTTGTGAGTCGAGGGACACAAAAAACATAAGAACGGACAACACATGGCGCAAGAAATTTGGGGCGAGATCAAAGAAACGATCAAGCAGACGGTTGGAGCGAATAACTTCAACACGTGGATTGCACCCCTAAATTTTTGCGAAATCGAAAATGGCGTTGCGGTTTTCGAGGTGCCCACCAACTTTATCGGCAACTACGTGGCCCAAAATTTCTCTGACGTGCTGTTGTTCCAACTATCCGCTTTGTTCGGTGATGTGCGCCGTTTGCGTTTTGATGTTGCAACATCAATTCAACCTGCGCAGCCAAAAGCTCGCAAAGGGGTTGAGAATGCCGAAAGCGAAACGAAATCATCTGTTGAACTTCCCGGAGCGCCATTGGACCAACGGTTCAAATTTGACACATTCGTTGTCGGCAAACCAAATGAATTGGCACACGCCGCTGCGCGACGTGTCGGTGAAGGCGAAGCGGTTAGTTTTAATCCACTATTTCTATATGGCGGGGTTGGTTTGGGTAAAACCCACCTGATGCACGCAATTGCATGGGAATTACAAAACCGCAGACCTGATCTTAACGTTGTATATCTATCCGCAGAACAATTCATGTATCGATTTGTTCAGGCTTTGCGTGAACGCAAAATGATGGATTTCAAACAACTGTTCCGTTCGGTTGATGTTCTGATGGTGGACGATGTTCAGTTCATCGCTGGCAAAGACAGCACGCAAGAAGAATTCTTTCACACTTTTAACGCGCTGGTTGATCAAAACAAACAAATCATCATCTCAGCAGATCGTGCCCCGGGCGAGATCAAAGACCTAGAAGAACGCATCAAAAG
This sequence comes from Paracoccaceae bacterium, assembly GCA_022424725.1. Classification (GTDB taxonomy): domain Bacteria; phylum Pseudomonadota; class Alphaproteobacteria; order Rhodobacterales; family Rhodobacteraceae; genus HIMB11. Next base: position 762 of record JAKMGV010000063.1, on the reverse strand, counting down.
CCGTCTACAGTGTGGTTTGGTCGTCGATTTACACCCAACCGATTATGAATTGCGCCTTGGCATTTTGCAATCCAAGGTCGAGCAGTATAGCACCCAATATCCAGACGTCACATTCGATAAAAATGTATTGGAATTTCTTGCATTGCGCATTTCGACAAATGTGCGCGTTCTTGAAGGGGCACTTACACGCTTATTCGCATTTGCGTCACTTGTTGGCCGTCACATCACACTCGAGGTGACCCAAGATTGTTTGGCGGATATCTTACGAGCATCCGAGCGCAAAATCACTGTTGAAGAAATTCAGCGCAAGGTTTCAGAGCATTACAACATTCGTTTGTCTGACATGATTGGACCAAAGCGTTTGCGCACCTACGCCCGCCCACGTCAGATTGCAATGTATTTGGCCAAACAAATGACCAGCCGTAGCTTACCTGAAATCGGACGCCGTTTTGGTGGGCGTGATCACACCACTGTTATGCATGGCGTGAAACGTGTTGAGGAATTAAAGGTCCAAGACGGGCAAATCGCAGAAGATTTGGAAATGCTGCGCCGCGCGCTTGAGGCGTAATAAAAATACACCCCTTTAAACATCAATGACCAAGTCCAATTGGCCTTGACGGTGGTGTTATTTCCGTTGACAACAGAGAAAAGACTTGAGCCGGCAGTTGAATGTCGTATTTTACCAGTCCCGGCTAAGATAGGAGCAAGGATTATGAAGCTTAGCATTGAGCGTGGCGCTCTGTTAAAAGCAGTTTCTCAGGC
>JAKMGV010000200.1 GCA_022424725.1 Paracoccaceae bacterium | reverse complement strand
TTTGTGGACGGTGTGTTTGATGCGGCGGCTTCAGACGATCTAAGCGGGTCAAATATGACCATCGAACGCCTAAGCGATGCAGAGGGTCAAGATACCCATTGGGCAGCGGACTGTTACGGCGCGCTTGAGGCCATTGGTCAAAACCCTGTTCAGCGTCCATTTGCGGCGCTTAATACGGCTTATGCAACCGATGGCGTGTTGCTCCATGTCACAGGTAAGGTCGAAAAACCCGTCAACATCACCTATCGTCATGCCAATGAAACATCCGACGCGATTTTGCATCATGTGATCAAATTGGAAGAGGGGGCCGAACTGACCCTTTTGGAAAATGGTCCTGCGGCAGCACGGTTAAATAAATCATGCGAAGTGTTCGTCTCAGATCGCGCCACATTCCACCATGTGCGCACCCAAGGGCGCGACCACGAACGTCGCGCGGTAACACATATTTTTGCCGATTTGGGAACCGAAAGTGTGTTCAAATCCTTTACGCTGACGGCAAATGGCGCACTGACCCGCAATGAATGCGTTTTGCGTTTGAACGGTGATGATGCGACGGCCCATGTGGCAGGGGCATCTGTTGGGGACGGGGATTTCCATCACGACGACACTGTGTTCATCACCCATGATGCGGTCGGTTGTGAAAGCCGTCAGGTGTTCAAAAAGGTGCTGCGCAATGGGGCCACAGGGGTGTTCCAGGGAAAAATCCTGGTGAAACCAAATGCACAAAAAACCGATGGATATCAGATCAGCCAATCGTTGTTATTGGATGACGATAGTCAGTTCTTGGCCAAGCCTGAATTGGAAATTTATGCCGATGACGTTGCCTGTTCACACGGATCTACAACGGGTGCCATTGATGAAGAGGCGCTGTTTTACCTGTGTTCACGCGGGGTCCCCAACGATCAGGCGACAGATCTCTTGACCCTTGCGTTTTTGGCTGAGGCGGTTGATGAAATAGAAAGCGATACGCTGTCTGATTTGATCGTTGAAAAGCTTGAAGGCTGGTTAGAGCGTCACCGCCCGTAATGTCGATCGTTCAGGATATAATCACCACCTACCGCAAACCCCAGCAGGTCTTTGCAGGGCTGTTGGACGGAGTGGTATCCGAAAGCCGCTCTTTGGCCATTTTGATGGGGGGCTGTGTTGGTACATTCGTATCCTCATGGCCTGCACTTGCCCGTCAGGCGCATCTGGAATCCAAGGATGTGACTGATTTGATGGGCGGTACACTATTGGCGTGGGTCTTTATCATGCCATTAGTGTTCTATGTGCTGGCGATGATGTTGTGGGGTATTCAGCGTGTCCTGATGGGGCGTGCACGTATGGATCAGGTGCGCATTGTGCTGTTCTGGTCCTTTTTTGCGTCCCTCCCTTTTATGTTCCTGCACGGATTGGTGCGTGGGTTTATCGGGGCAGGTGCGGCACAAAATATCGTGGGCTATATTTGGTTTGCGATCATTGTGTGGTTTGCGACATCAGGTTTTAAGGCCATTTCTAAATTAGGAAAATCACATGATTGATTTGACACGCCTGACATTGGACACGCCGCGTGATCCTAAATCAGTCGCCGAATACTTGTTGGGATTGGGCTTGTTGCGGCCTCAAATCATCTCGCTTTTCGCGGTATCAGTGTGCCTGAGCGTTATTTCCTTATTTGTGTCCAACGTGTCCATGAATGGCGATAATCCATTTGTGATTGTCGTGGGACCGGGCCTTGTCATGGGGCCGTTGCCTGTGGCGATCATGATATTTGTCATGACATTGGTTAGCGCGCTGGCGTCCTCTCGGATCGGACACATGTTTGGGGGACAGGGGGAATTCAACGCCTTGTTAATTGTCATGTCCTGGCTGCAGTGGATGCAATTTGTGTTTCAAATGCTCTCAACTCTGCTGTCATTTATTTCAATCGCGCTAAGTGGTTTAATATCCTTAGTGATCTTTGTTTTGACGCTTTGGATTTTCGTTGCGATGGTGGATCGTGCGCATGGGTTCGAAAGCGTGCTGAAATCCATTGTGACAATTGTATTAGGCAGCACCGTCGCAGGTGTTTCCGTTGGGTTTGTGGCAATTATGTTCGCGGGGGCCATGTAATGTTTGACGTCAATAAAATACGCAGTGATTTTCCAATTCTATCACGTGAAGTAAACGGGAAACCCCTGGTCTATCTGGACAATGGCGCCTCGGCACAAAAACCAAAGGTGGTGATTGACGCGGTTGAGCGTGCTTATGCACATGAATACGCAAATGTGCATCGGGGTTTGCATTACCTAAGTAACCTTGCCACCGAAAAATATGAATCCGTGCGCGAGGTGATCGCACGTTTCTTGGGCGTGCGTGATGCCGATGAGATTGTGTTGAACACAGGGTCGACCATGGGCATCAACACGGTCGCCTATGGTTGGGCCATGCCGCGCTTGCAGGCAGGGGATGAAATCATCCTATCCGTCATGGAACACCACGCCAATATCGTGCCTTGGCATTTTTTGCGCGAACGTCAGGGTGTTGTCCTGAAATGGGTCGATGTGGATGAAACAGGCCATTTGGACCCAGAGGCGGTGATTGATGCAATTAGTGACAAAACAGAACTGATCGCTGTCACGCATATGTCCAATGTTTTGGGCACGCGGGTTGATGTGAAATCCATCTGTGCGGCGGCGCAGGAACGTGGCGTGCCCGTGTTGGTGGATGGATCACAGGCCGCCGTGCATGAACCCGTGAATATTTCTGACATCGGATGTGATTTTTACTCGGTGACGGGACATAAACTTTATGGCCCATCGGGGTCTGGTGCAATCTACATCAAGGCGAACCGCCAGCAGGAGATGCAGCCCTTTATCGGCGGCGGTGACATGATCCGCGAGGTGCGCAAGGATACCGTCACCTATAACGATCCCCCCATGAAGTTTGAGGCGGGCACACCTGGCATTGTTCAGACCATTGGTTTGGGCGTGGCGCTGGAATATATGATGTCGATCGGGATGGAGAACATCGCCGCCCACGAGGCGGGATTGCGCGATTATGCGCGTTCCAAACTGGATCAGTTGAACTTCTTGCATCAACAGGGCCGCACGTCGGACAAGGGCGCGATTTTTAGCTTTACCTTGGATGGGGCAGGGCACCCGCATGATATCTCGACAATCTTGGACAAACGCGGGGTTGCCGTGCGTGCAGGGCATCATTGCGCGGGCCCCTTGATGGAACACATGGGGGTTAGTGCCACCTGCCGCGCATCATTTGCCATGTATAACACCACAGACGAAGTCGACACCTTTGTCGATGCGCTGTATTTGGCGCATGATCTTTTGGGGTGATTTACGCATTGTCAGGGCGCGGAGATCACGATATAGAGCGCCTAGGCACCCATAGCTCAGCTGGATAGAGCGCTGCCCTCCGAAGGCAGAGGTCTGAGGTTCGAATCCTCATGGGTGCGCCACACTCTAGCTGTAACATGCTGACATTCCTGATGAAATTATAATCAGGGGTTATCACCATGTCACACATTCAGTACACAATCAGTCGTTCTGGCACCTATTACTATAACCGTAGAGTTCCTTCTCATGCGGTACCAGCCTATGGGACACACATCAGACAAGCACTGTCTGCGTGTCCTGTAGAAGCAGAAGCTTATGCTACTCGTCTTA
>JAKMGV010000199.1 GCA_022424725.1 Paracoccaceae bacterium | reverse complement strand
GGAAACATGTTTTTTGCAGCCAATGGGGCACGTTTTGGTTTCGTCGCGACTATGCCTTCAAACATCGGTTATCATATTGCAACTTGGCTTGTGACAGTGGCGATTGGGCTTGGTATGATCACAGCTTTGAACGATTATCCGAATGTGTTTTTGGCGTTAAAAATGTCTGGTGCTGCGTATGTTTTATGGCTCGCTTGGAAACTGATCCGCGCAGGTAGATATGATGGACAGGGAGAGGCAAAGCCAGCGACCTTCTGGGATGGGGTTATTTTGCTTTTACTGAATCCTAAAGCCTACATAATCATGGCATTGATGTTCAGCCAATTTCTCTCAACGGACGGGGGCCTGCAAATTGCGAATGTTTTGACAATATCGACGGTATTTACGCTTAACAACTTTGTTGCGTTTTCGATTTGGGCCGCTGTAGGAGACAAGATTGCCGATAAATTTCGCACTGACGAAGGCGCAAGATGGCTCAACTTGATGTTTGGAATCCTCTTGGCCGCCGTCGCCGTTTGGATGTTCTTTTCATAAGTGGATACAGTCTAATTCGACATGCACAGTTGCGCTAACTCTGTGCGTTTTCGAATTGATGTCATGTCTCACACAGTAAACACACCCAAATAGTGAGGCGCAGACATTTGCAAGTTCCCCCCAAAGGGCTCAATGCTTTCCTATTTCTTTGCCTTCAACTCCCACTTCCCACTTTCTTCGGACCAGTATTGCGCAGAACATCCCGCACCCGTCAGGGATTTCCATAGACCCCGTGCCTGTGTCAGGGCTTGATCATCATGTCCATCAAAAATCAAACAGGCCCGTTCAGCAGCGTTGACTTCATCCGCATTCAGTTCCGCACCATCCACGCAAAGGATGCAGTCATATCCTGATAACGCCTGATCCGTTAGGATCACGGGCGCTGCATCGGCCCCGTCCTGCCCAGCCCGCGCATGGGGAACAAAGCTTTCTTCGCTATAGGTCCATAAATGATCATCCAATTTCGCCAAAGCATCGGGACGCGTGCCGCGCACCTCAACCCGCCATCCTTGCGCCAAAGAACGCTCAACCAACATGGGCAGCGCGTCTTCTAGCCGACGGCGGGTTAGGTGATAAAAATAGGCCGCGCCCAAACCTTTAATCCTTTTCGCACATATCGCGGATCAATTGGTTCAGCGTCATCACGCCCCAGCCGGATGCACCGACAGGCGCATAGGGTGTTTCCGTCTTTGTCGATGCAACACCTGCGATATCAATATGCGCCCATGGCGTGTTGCCCTTTACAAATCGCTGAAGGAAGGCAGCCGCGGTGATCGACCCCGCCGCGCGATCGCCCACGTTTTTCACATCCGCAATACGCGATTTCAACTTTTTGTCATAGGCTTCACCCAGTGGCATACGCCATGCGCCTTCGCCTTGTGACTTGGCCGCCTTTAGCAATCCATCGCACAGCGCATCATCGTTGGAAAAAACGCCCGCATTTTCATGGCCCAATCCAATGATGATCGCCCCTGTCAATGTGGCCAGGTCAATTATCCCTGTTGGGTTGAAACGCTCTTGCGCGTACCACATCACATCGCACAGAACCAAACGCCCCTCAGCATCAGTATTGATAACCTCAATCGTGTCCCCCTTCATAGAGGTGACAACATCGCCCGGACGCTGCGCATTGCCAGAGGGCATGTTTTCAACCAATCCAACAAGCGCCACGACATTAGCCGCGGCCTTGCGTTTGGCCAAGGACAGCATCGTACCCGCAACAACACCCGCGCCGCCCATATCCATGGTCATGTCCTCCATGCCGCCTGCGGGTTTTAGAGAAATGCCGCCCGTATCAAAAACCACTCCCTTACCGATCAGGGCAAAGGGTTGTGCGGTGTCCGCGCCCCCATTCCATTGCATGACGACCACCTTGGACGGGCTATCAGACCCCTGTCCGACCCCCAACAACGCGCGCATGCCCAATTTTTCCAGATCAGCTTCCTCTAACACTTCGACCTCAACACCGTGCTCTTTTAATGCGACCAATCGATTGGCGAATTCCGTCGTTGTCAGGATGTTTGAGGGTTCGTTCGTCAGATCGCGTGTAAAATGCACCCCATCGACGATTGCCAGTGCAGTTTCACATGCGGTGCGTTGTTCCGCAGTTTTGGACATCATAACTGTGACGGCGGCTTCATTATCCTCGGCATTTTCGGTTTTGTGATCAGAAAATTCATAGGCACGCAATGCATAGCCCTGCACAAGATCCACCGCATTTTTGAGAGAGCCTGCAAGGATCAGCGCATCTTTTGACCCCACGGCTTTGGCAATCGCAACGCCCGCCTTACGAGACGTAAGCGCATCTGAACGGCGATCCAATTTCACGATATCAACGGCACTCGCCGCCATCCCTGCGGGGAAATTTAGTGATATAACCTGACCCAAGGACGCCTTTTCAAACGCGTCACTCTCAATCGCACGCGTCACGGCGCCACGGGACAATTTGTTTACCCGACGCCCCAATTGATCAATTTTGGCATCACTGCTGACGATCACAACAACACGGCCTTCATGCACAGCAATCATGTCAAGTTCAGGTTCAACAAATTTCCAAGTCAGACTAATCGCCATTTTCCGCTCCAATACGTTCACTTAGTCATGTTCTAATCTTTCAAATCGCAGTTGCAAACACAATCGCCTTTCGGAAAGTGATAAACATTTTGTAAATCCGTCTTCCTGCCGAAATTTACGCAAATCATCGCCGTAAGACCGCGGCTTAGCTAGACTTTTGTGAAACTTCGTTTAATCAAGAAACAGGGGAAACATTGCTGCAGGAAAACGCGCTGTCATATGTCGCATTTGGATCGATATTTTTTTAAACAATGCATGATGGTATTTGCGTTTTTTACCTTGGTCTTTGCGCTTGTGATGTGGATCAATCGGGCCATTACCCTATTTGACGAATTGCTCACGGATGGTCATTCCGCGAAAGTGTTTTTGGACTTTTCCGTACTTGCTTTACCAACGGTTCTGTCCATGGTTTTGCCCGTATCCGCGTTTGCCGCAACCGTTTATGTCACATCACACCTAAGTAACGAAAGCGAAGTGGCCGTGATCCAAGCCACCGGGATGAGCCCGTGGCGATTGGCCAGACCTGTGTTCATGTTTGGTTTACTTATCGCCATCCTGATGTTTGGGCTAACCGCCTATCTGGTTCCGAAAACTGGCACAGTCACCAAGGATCGGGAATTTGAACTATCACAAAGCCTTGGCGCACAATTTTTGCGCGAAGGGTCGTTTCAACACCCCGTAAAAGGCGTCACGTTTTTTATCCGGGAGATCACGCCAGAAAGTGAATTAAGGGATGTCTTTCTCTCTGATCGGCGCGAAAAAGATGCAAGCTATACCTACACTTCGGAACGCGCATTTTTGGTCCAAACTGAGGATCAAACAATTTTTGTCATGCAAAATGGATTGATGCTGTCACATGACCGCACGAATGATACCCTATCGCTGACGCAATTTGATGAACTGGCTTATGATTTAACGGGTAGCTTTGATGCCGCGCGCAAAGAGCGCCCACATATTTATTACCTGCCCACAGTGTTGCTGTGGACTGATCCGCAATTGGCGGTGGACCTGACGGGGCAACCCATGTCGCGGGTG
>JAKMGV010000198.1 GCA_022424725.1 Paracoccaceae bacterium | reverse complement strand
TAGCCCGATGGGTAAATTTTTTACGAAATCTTGATCAGATAAGTTTGAATGCCCACATTGAGAGTGAGGCCAAGACCTGTGTGCCGATATCGGGCGCGGGAAAAACGGTGCTTAGAAAAGGAGATTACCCATGGACTTAAGTAAGTTCACGGAGCGTGCGCGCGGGTTTATCCAGGCGGCACAAACCATCGCAATTCGCGAAAACCATCAACGCATACTGCCAGAGCATGTTCTGAAAGCGCTTTTGGATGATGACCAAGGGTTTGCATCCAATTTGATTGCGCGATCAGGGGGCGATGCAAAATCAGTTCGTGATCATGTTGCAACCACGCTTTCCAAACTGCCCAAAGTTGACGGCGGCGCCCAAGCCTATATCGACAATCAAACCGTTAAGGTGATTGGCGAGGCCGAGGACATCGCCAAAAAAGCAGGGGATCAATTTGTCCCTGCGGAACGCATTCTGACCGCACTGGCCATTGTCAAATCAGGCGCAAAAGACGCCCTAAGCGCGGGCCGCGTTTCGGCGCAGTCGCTGAACAGCGCGATTAACGACATTCGCAAAGGGCGCACCGCAGACAGCGCCAATGCGGAAGAGGGGTATGATGCATTGGGCAAATATGCTCAGGATCTGACCGAAGCCGCACGGGACGGTAAAATTGATCCGATCATTGGCCGCGATGACGAAATTCGTCGCGCGATGCAGGTTTTGTCACGTCGCACCAAAAACAATCCCGTTTTAATTGGGGAACCGGGTGTTGGTAAAACGGCCATTGCCGAAGGAATGGCATTGCGCATTATTAATGGGGATGTCCCAGAATCATTACGCAACAAAAAGTTGATGGCACTGGATATGGGTGCATTGATTGCAGGTGCCAAGTATCGTGGCGAGTTTGAGGAACGCCTGAAAGCGATCCTAAATGAAATCAGCGCAGCCGCGGGTGAGATCATTTTGTTCATTGATGAAATGCACACCCTTGTGGGGGCTGGAAAAACCGATGGCGCGATGGATGCCGCCAATTTGATTAAACCTGCCCTTGCTCGGGGGGAATTGCATTGCATCGGCGCGACCACTTTGGATGAGTATCGCAAATATGTGGAAAAGGACGCGGCTCTTGCCCGTCGGTTCCAACCTGTGATGGTCGAAGAGCCCACGGTTGAGGATTCCATTTCCATTCTACGCGGGATCAAAGAGAAATATGAACTTCACCATGGGGTGCGCATTTCCGATAGCGCATTGGTGGCAGCGGCAACATTGTCACAGCGCTATATCACTGATCGTTTCCTACCAGATAAAGCGATTGATTTGGTGGATGAAGCGGCCAGCCGCCTTCGGATGGAAGTGGACAGCAAACCAGAAGAATTGGACGCGCTGGACCGTGAAATCCTGCAAAAGCAGATCGAAGCCGAAGCACTGCGGTTAGAGGATGACGCCGCATCTATTGACCGCCTTGCTACATTGGAAAAGGATTTGGCGGATCTGCAGGATCGCAGCGCCACCATGACCGCACAGTGGCAGGCCGAGCGTGATAAGCTTGCTTCTGCTCGGGACCTAAAGGAACAGTTGGACCGCGCCCGCGCAGATTTGGAGATCGCAAAACGCGAAGGCAATTTGGCGCGTGCGGGTGAATTGTCTTATGGCATTATTCCGCAGTTGGAAAAACAACTGAGCGATGCTGAAAACCGCGAGGATGAGGGGATGATGGTTGCCGAAACCGTGCGCCCCGAACAAATCGCGTCCGTTGTGGAACGTTGGACAGGCATTCCAATGTCGAAAATGTTGGAAGGTGAACGGGAAAAATTACTGCGGATGGAAGAGGAATTGCACAATCGTGTCATCGGCCAAAATCTTGCGGTTGGTGCGGTGTCAAATGCAGTACGCCGTGCGCGTGCGGGTTTGAACGATGAAAACCGCCCGCTTGGGTCCTTCCTATTCCTTGGTCCAACGGGTGTTGGTAAAACCGAATTGACCAAGGCCTTGGCGTCGTTCCTATTTGATGATGACATGGCGATGGTGCGCATTGATATGTCCGAATTCATGGAAAAACACGCTGTGTCCCGTTTGATCGGTGCCCCTCCTGGCTATGTTGGTTATGACGAAGGCGGTGTCCTGACCGAGGCCGTGCGCCGCCGCCCCTATCAGGTTGTGTTGTTTGATGAGGTGGAAAAGGCGCATCCCGATGTGTTCAATGTCCTGCTTCAGGTGTTGGATGATGGTCAATTGACCGATGGTCAGGGGCGCACCGTTGATTTTAAACAAACGCTGATCATTCTAACATCAAACCTTGGGGCGCAAGCGCTTAGCCAACTGCCCGATGGGGCCGATAGCGCAGATGCAAAACGCGATGTGATGGATGCGGTGCGTGCTCATTTCCGTCCCGAATTTTTGAACCGTCTGGATGAAACCATCATCTTTGATCGGTTGGGACGTCAGGACATGGATGGGATTGTCGATATCCAATTGGCGCGTTTGCAAAAACGCCTTCTCAGTCGCAAAATCACGCTGGCCTTTGATGATGCGGCGAAAACATGGCTCGCGGATGAGGGGTATGACCCTGTGTTTGGTGCCCGCCCATTAAAGCGGGTGATTCAACGGGCCCTGCAGGATCCATTGGCCGAACTGTTGTTATCAGGGGATGTGAAGGATGGAGACACCATCGCCGTATCCGCAGGGGCAGAGGGGTTGATCATTGGTGATCGCATCGGTGCAACCAACCGCGAACGCCCCGGTGACGCCGTCGTGCACTAAATATCAAAAAGAAACGGCCATTCGACTGAGTGGCCGTTTTTTGTTGGGATATACGAAACTGGTGTCTGTTATCGTCTATTAACCACCTTAATCCAAACCGATTGCGCTGCGGGTAATGTCATCTAACAGTGCTTGAACATCTTGCAGCGCACCCTCTGGATAAACATCGTATCCGATAATGACTGGGGATTCTTCGCTGATCTGGTACATATATATGTTGTAGGGACAGAAACGAATGTTCATTGGATCCTCTAACATCGCCGCACGCGATAGGGGCGCCGAACAAAATCCGAAAACATCTGCGTAGGCGTATATGGTCTCAGTCGCGCCCAGATCGGCCTTGGTCCGTTCTAACATATCACCCACATGATTATGTTCTGAAATGACCAAACCGAAATCTAGGATCGCGTTTTCCAATCCAAACATGACGTCGTCATAAGATTGATCTGTCACCTCATATGTTACAGTGTCGTTTGCCAGTGCCGCGTGCGCCAAACCCGCCAATAATATTGCGGCGGCCGTAATCAGATGTTTCATTTTATATAGTGTCCTGAATTAATCGTATTCAAGTTATAGCATGTATTGATCGCAGATCATCAACAATATCGTGTTCGGAATTGATTAATAATGCTGCCCGCTGTGGTAAATCCGTTCTAGACGATCTTTCATGGATGCGATGTCCATGCCCGCGCGCGCTGCCTGCTGTATCAAATCTTCGGGCGCGCGTTGATGCGCAAATTCAAAGGCCCATAACATCGTGCAACGACGTCCCGTTGCGCAATAGGCAAAGACACCGCCATTTGTATTAAGAACTGCATCGGTTTGCCTGCGCACAAGTTCAGGTGAAAAGCTGGTCATAGTGACGGGATTATAGTCAAATGCCATTCCCGCTTCGGTGACGGCAGTC
>JAKMGV010000197.1 GCA_022424725.1 Paracoccaceae bacterium | reverse complement strand
GATGGGGTGATTGAACCCATGCCATTCGCGGCCCCCCGATTTATCGCGCAGGACAGCGGTGCGATGGAACTTTCTGGTGATATCGTTTCGGTTCTAAGTATGGATTTGATGCGCACAGGATTGTTTCGCGCACTGGATGAACGCGCCCATATCGGCAAGATTTCCAGCCTGAACGCCCCTGTTGAATATGCAGACTGGAAGGCGATCAATGCACAGGTTCTGATCACGGGGGCCGTTGCCACAGGCAGCGGGGATGAATTAACGGTCAGTTTCCGCATCCATGATGTCTTTGCGGGGCAGGAATACGGCAAAGGATTGCAGTTTAAGGGCAAAACATCTGACTGGCGCCGCATGGCCCACAAGGTCGCTGACGAAGTTTACAGCCGCATTACAGGCGAAAGCGGATATTTCGACAGCCGCGTGGTTTTCGTCGCCGAAAGCGGATCGAAGGGACAACGCCGTAAACGATTGGCGATTATGGATTATGATGGGGAACAGTTGGAATATCTGGATGATGGTGCGCATTTGGTTCTAGCCCCTCGTATTGCACCCGATGGGCAAAGTGTTTTGTTCACCAGTTATGAAACAGGGTTCCCGCGGATTTATCAAATGGATCTGCGCAACAAACGGCGCAAACTGCTGCAAAACGCGGTTGGAACCACCAGTTTTGCACCACGCTTTTCACCAGATGGAACGCAAATCGTCTATTCACAGGAACAGGGTGGGAACACGGATGTTTTCGTTATGTCATTGCGTTCTGGTCAGGCGCGCCGTTTGACATCGGCGCCCTCCATCGAAACAGCCCCCAGTTTTTCACCAGATGGCACACAGATTGTATTTGAAAGCGACCGATCAGGGTCGCAGCAGCTCTATGTCATGAATGTGAATGGTCAGGGGATCAAAAGGATCAGTTTTGGGGATGGTCGTTATGGGACACCAGTTTGGTCACCACGCGGCGATATGATTGCGTTCACCAAACAAAGTCGCGGGCGTTTTCATGTTGGTGTGATGCGTACGGATGGGTCAGAGGAACGTTTGCTGACCGCATCCTTTTTGGATGAGGGGCCAACATGGTCCCCTAATGGCCGTGTGATCATGTTCACACGCGAAACCCAAGGCGTTGGGGGTGTGTCCAACCTTTATTCCGTTGACGTCTCTGGACGCAATTTACAGCGCGTGGCGACACCATCTGGCGGGTCTGATCCCACATGGTCGCCCCTGCGGCGCTAGGGCTTTGATCGTTATCTAAATATGTGCTAGGCTTTGGAAAAAAGAGAGGCAGTTATGAAGCACCTGAAAAGAGCAAGTTTGATTTTGGCCATGGTCGCATTGGGCGCCTGTTCGCAAAATGGCATTGGCGGGGCTGGCGGAGGCCCGAACGGCAATGGCGCGGCGGATGCGCAAAGTGCTGCCAGCAATCCGGCCTCACCCGCATATTTCCAGCAATCTATTGGCGATCGCGTATTTTTCGCGGTGGATCAATCAACCGTCGATGCCTCGGCACAGGCTGCGTTGAATGCGCAGGCGGATTGGTTGATTGCAAACCCAGACTATAAGGTGATCATCGAAGGCCACGCAGATGAACGCGGCACACGTGATTATAACTTGGCCCTTGGTGCGCGGCGCGCAGGCTCGGTTCGGGAATATCTGACGCTGCGCGGTGTGTCCGCGGATCGTATTCAAACCGTCAGCTATGGCAAAGAACGGCCATCAGAGGTTTGTAGCGCAGAAAGTTGTTATGCGATGAACCGTCGTGGTGTTACGGTTCTGTCGAACCTGTCATTCTAATCTGCAAAGGATGCCTTTGAATGTTTCGTGTCTTTGCTTGCGTTGCAATTTGCCTTTTGCCCATGTCTGGAATTGCACAGGATCGTGCCCAAACGCTGGCGGACGTACGGCAGGACCTAAACATTCTATATGTTGAAATCCAACGTTTGAAAGGCGAACTTTCGACAACGCAGGGGCCAAGTGTTTCTGTCGCTGCGGGGTCTGTGCTTGAACGTGTGCAAAATATTGAAACCGAATTGCAACGTCTAATAGCCCTAAGTGAAGAGTTGCAGTTTCGGGTTGAACGCGTTGTTCAGGACGGGACAAACCGGGTCGGTGATTTAGAATTTCGTTTGGTTGAATTAGAGGGGGGCGATATTTCCACCCTTGGTGAAACCACGACCCTTGGCGGTGATCTTGCCTATCCCAAGGAAGACGAAAGCGAAACAGTTGACGCGCCTGAATTGGCGGTTGGGGAACGCGCGGATTTTGATATGGCGCAAAAATCCTTTGAAGAAGAGCGTTATGGCGATGCCATCCAAATTTTGAACCGTTTTTCACAAACCTATCCCGATAGCCCATTGGCCGCAGAGGCGATGGTGTTGCGCGGCGCATCACATGAAGCATCGGGCGATTACAAATCCGCAGCCCGTGCCTATTTAGAAAGCTTTTCCACGTTCCCAAAATCAGCGGTCGCGCCCAAGGCGTTGATGTCGCTTGGTAATGCATTGGTCTTGCTGGGGCAAACCGATGCGGGATGTCAGACGCTGTCACAGGTGGATATTCGTTTCCCAGACTCCGAAATTTCGCAAAAAGCCGCGGAACGTATGGCCGAGCTACAGTGTCTCTGACAGATAGGTTGAACGCAAAAGTCGCGGCGAATTTGGATGCGGCATTTGCCTCTGGACTTCCAAAACATATCGGTATTGCGGTTTCTGGTGGCGGGGACAGCATGGCCTTGCTGCACCTGACACGTGCCTGGGCATCGGTGCGTGATGTAACCCTTTCTGCGATTACTATTGACCATAATCTGCGCGAGGGCAGCGCGGAAGAGGCCGTGCGTGTTGCGCAATGGTGCGCGGATTTGGGTGTAGCGCATTCGGTGAAGGTTTGGCGCGATTGGGATCATAACGGAAACTTACAGGACGCGGCCCGTCAGGCCCGGTATCGCATGATCAACGACTGGCGCGGGGACATTGAACATATCCTGATCGGTCACACGTTGGATGATCAGGCAGAAACCCTTTTACTGCGGCTAAAGCGGGGATCTGGTGTGGACGGCATGACAGGCATAAAACCCATAACCCATCATCCCAGTGGTATGACCCTGATCCGTCCATTGCTAAACATCACACGACAGGATTTGCGCGATTATTTGGTTGCCTGTGATCACCCATGGTTTGATGATCCCAGCAATGACAACGCGGCATTTGACCGAATTGCCATGCGCCAGTTAATACCCCAACTGAAATCAGCGGGAATTTCATTGGATCGCTTCGCGTTAATAGCCACACATATGCAGCGTGCCCAAGATGCGTTGTATCATACGGCGGGGGATGTTTTTCAATCCATTGGGCGTCAGCAGGGAACAGATTTGATTTTTGATCGGGCTGATTTTTTTGCAACCCACAGCGAAACACAATTTCGCCTATTGTCGGCGGGCCTGTGTTGGATTTCTGGAAACGCCTATCGTCCAAGGTTTGAGGCGCTGCAACGTGCGTTATCCGATGTCCAAGATGGCAAGACCAGCAGTTTGCATGGGTGCCTGATCTATCCATACCAAAACACCCTACGTATCACACGTGAATACGCGGCAACGCAGGACAGCGCGGATCAAACCGTGTGGGATGGGCGTTGGCAGGCCGTCGATCTGTCAGCGCAGCACAGC
>JAKMGV010000196.1 GCA_022424725.1 Paracoccaceae bacterium | reverse complement strand
ATGAACAAAGTTTACGGCACGATGTCCGTTGGTATGCTGATCACAGCATTGGCTGCATGGGCAATCGCGGGTCTTGCGGTAACAACTGACCCTGCAAACGCAGTGGGTCAGATGCAAAACGGCACAATGCTGACTGCATTGGGTGCGGCGATTTACACATCTCCCTTGCGTTGGGTGATCATGCTGGCCCCATTGGGCATGGTATTTGCCTTTGGCGCGGTGGCAAACCGCACAAGTGCAGCAGGCGCGCAATTGTTCTTCTATGCATTCGCGGGATTGATGGGACTATCGCTTAGCTCAATCTTTGTCTTCTACACGACATTCTCGATCATTCAGACATTCCTTGTGACTGCGATCGCGTTTGCGGGCCTATCTCTATGGGGCTACACAACAAAGAAAGATATCAGCGGTTGGGGTTCCTTCCTAATCATGGGTGTGATCGGCATCTTGGTTGCATCGATCATCAACATCTTCCTTGGATCGCCAGCAATTGCATTTGCGGTATCCATCTTGGGTGTATTGATCTTTGCGGGCCTAACTGCCTATGACACACAGAACATCAAAAACACATATATCGCCCATGCACACCATGGCGATCAGGAATGGTTGGACAAATCTGCGATCCACGGTGCGTTGCAGCTGTATCTAGATTTCATCAACCTGTTTATGTTCTTGCTACAATTCATGGGCAACCGCGAATAAGGTGAACACATACCAATAAAACAGGGGTCCGATTTTTCGGGCCCCTTTTTTATGGAAGATGCAGATAAGGCGGCCCCTCCAAGTAAATGGCGATAATACACCTGAACATAAACATAGATTGTTTGTTCTAAGCCAATCGTCAGATTGGCAAGCGCCGACCTCTCCCGTCAAACCAAAGGTTTGCCTACGGCAAAACGGTAGGCGCTTCGCGCCACCCGAAATCGGCTTGGGCCCATTACTACTGTGGCGATTAGTTTCGGTTAAAAAATTGGTTGATTGGCCCGCATTTCATGATGTTGATCAGGTGAACATTCTAAAAACAGTTGCGCTTTTTTCTAGAAACGCTTGCGTAGGCGTTCAATGATCATGACACATATCAACAAAAACAAAAAAGCCGCTGAAACTCAGCGGCCTTTTCAAATCCAAAAGGAAATCAAACTTACTTGATTTTGCCTTCTTTGTATTCGACGTGCTTGCGTACAACTGGGTCATACTTACGAACGACCATTTTTTCTGTCATTGTACGTGCGTTTTTCTTTGTCACGTAGAAGTGACCAGTGCCCGCGGTCGAGTTCAGGCGGATTTTGATTGTGGTTGGCTTCGCCATTTTACATCTCCTGCGACTGGGCCGCGGCCCATGAAATCCTTGAAGCTTGCCTTTTAATGATCACTCCGCCCGAGTCAACAGGGATCAGCCGCTTTTTCGTGAAAATTTACGCGCGGGCGGCCTATAAGCCGGATTCTGTCCAGGGGTTACCCCCTTGGATGACCATTCCTCTTGAACCATGGTTGCCCATGGCCCTCTAGCTGCCAACCCGATCCTTTGGGCCAAAGCCACCCTGCGGCGATATCGGTTGCCCGATCAGCTCCGCGCAAGGATCCTATTCGGCATTGCTCCTGGTGGGGCTTGCCATGCGGGTCCTGTTGCCAGTCCCCCGGTGGGCTCTTACTCCACCGTTTCACCCTTACCCATGCGGACATGGGCGGTTTCATTTCTGTGGCGCTTTCCGTCGGGTTGCCCCGCCCGGGCGTTACCCGGCACCATTGCTTTGTGGAGTCCGGACTTTCCTCGGGGAAATCCCCGCGGCCATCCAGCCACCCGCGCGTGGTCTGCGCCTACTTGGATGGGGGGCTTAGGTCAACTGAAATTTATCGGCAAGCGCTGTGGCAAGCGCACAATCGACCGTGTCCAATGGTCCTGCGCCCGCGGGGCGAAAATGCAGGCGAAAGGCCCGCAGACGCGTTTCTAGGGGGGCATCAGGGTCATATCCAATTCGACCAAGGGCCGCATCAAATACCACCGCATCCACCCCTGTCGCGGTGGCAGGATCAGCCCAAATACCGAACCCCATCTGGGCCAAAGCGCGCCAATCAAACCGCTGCCCTGGATCCGCCTTGCGCCCCAATGCGATATCAGAGTGGCCAATCACAGAGTGAGGCGAAATATCATTGCGCGCGCAGACCCCAGATAACAGGGTGACAAGCGCACGTATCTGTGGTGCTGGAAAAGGGTGATCCCCATGATTGCATAGTTCAATACCGATCGAGGCCGAATTCATGTCACGGCAGCCTTGCCAATAACTTTGCCCCGCATGCCACGCGCGCATCCCCTCGGTCACTAATTGCGTCACAGTACCGCTTTTTGAAATGACGTAGTGGGCAGATACCTGATGCACAGGATCACACAGCCGCTCAATCGCCTCAGCCGCACTGTTCATGGCCGTATAATGTAGGATCACCCATTTTGGTACCAGCCCCCCTTTACGTTCGCCAAAATTTGGCGAAGGGATCTGATCAACGATCACTTCTTAATCGCCGCGCGGAAAGGCGTTGGGTCCCAACGACAGGCAAACCCATCCCCATCGGGATCAAGCCCATAGCGGTCACGCTCTGGTCCGCCCGCTTTCAAAAAGGCTTCCTGTGCTGCCGCCTCAGACACATATTTCGCACAGTTCCGCAAACTGCGGTTTTCTGATTTAAACGGACTGCGCGAATAAAGCGGTTCCCCAACTGGGTTTGACGTTTTGATCGCATAGGCAACGATATTGGGAATATCCGTACCGGGGCGCGTCAGAACCTCGGTTGGCTCAATTAGGGTATAAAGCGCGCGGTTTCGTTCAAGGCGCTCTGCATCGCTTTCAATAGATTGGCGATCACTGACCGCGCCAAAATCCTGTTCATCCGACAGGCCCGGATTATTTGGCGCAGGCAAAGGCGCCGTGGTTGCCGCCACCTCTTCCTCGATTTCTGGCACAATTTCGATGGGCAATGTGTCCAACACCTCAATCGGGGCGGGCAGGCCCGCCAATTCCGCATCGCGCAATTGTTGTTCCTGGGCGGGCACATAGGCGCTATTTGGAACATCCCCTCCACCGCACGCGGCCAAGGTTAAACCCAATGAGAGTATAAATAATGCGCGCATGTCCCCTGCCCCTATCTTATCCACGTTGATGTGTTACCACCATTTGTTAGGCTTGGCGACAAACCCCGCAGATTGTTCAAGCGCATAAGCGGTATTCAGCAAATCGCCTTCTTCCCATGGGCGTCCAATCAACTGTAGACCCAATGGCAACCCTTGTGCATCCAATCCTGCAGGAACCGAGATACCTGGCAATCCCGCCAAATTCACCGTCACGGTAAAGACATCGTTTAGATACATCTGTACGGGATCTGCATCCGTCATTTCACCCAAACCAAAGGCCGCCGATGGGGTCGCAGGTGTTAAAATGGCGTCGATGCCTGCGGCAAACACATCTTCAAAATCTTTCTTGATCAATGTGCGTACGCGGCGGGCGCGGTTATAATAGGCATCATAAAAGCCCGCAGACAAAACATATGTCCCAATCATCACACGACGCTGGACCTCGGGCCCGAACCCTTCTGCGCGGGTTTTTTCGTACATTTCCGTAATGCCATCACCCGCACCCAATGTTGCACGGTGCCCAAAACGCACACCGTCATAGCGTGCAAGGTTCGATGACG
>JAKMGV010000195.1 GCA_022424725.1 Paracoccaceae bacterium | reverse complement strand
GCATCAGGCGAAAATCTATGATTTTAACGCATTGATGGCGCAACAAAACACCACCTTGGATTTCGAGGACCTGCGCGAAGATCGCGTGGCGGCCTATTTCCACACAGGCGGCACCACGGGCATGCCAAAGGTTGCGCAGCACACCTATTCAGGCATGATTTATAATGGCTGGCTTGGGGACACACTTTTGTTCACCGAAGAGGATGCAGTGATCTGTCCATTGCCCTTGTTCCACGTCTTTGCGGTGCATGTGATTTTGATGGCCATGGTGTCATCTGGGGCGCATGTGGTGTTCCCAACACCAGCGGGCTATCGCGGGGATGGGGTGTTTGACAATTTCTGGAAATTGATCGAACGCTGGGGCATAACATTTGTGATTACCGTTCCCACGGCGATTTCTGCCCTGATGCAGCGTCCTGTGGACGCGGATATTTCCACCGTGAAAACATCTTTTTCGGGGTCTGCCCCACTGCCATTGGAACTGTTCCGCCGCTTTGAAGAGGCAACAGGCGTCACAATTGTCGAGGGCTATGGCCTGACCGAGGCGACTTGTTTGGTGTCTTGTAACCCCGTTGCTGGTGAGAAAAAGGTTGGCTCTGTCGGTCTGAATTTCCCATACACAGATGTCAAAGTCATCAAAACCGTGGACGGTGAAATGGTGGAATGTGGTGTGGATGAGGTTGGCGAAATCTGTATCGCAAACCCAGGCGTGCGTCCGGGCGGCACCTACACAGAGGCCGACAAAAACAAAGATCTGTATTACAATGATGTCTATCTGCGTACGGGCGATTTGGGCCGTAAGGATGCGGATAAATATCTGTGGATCACAGGTCGTGCCAAGGATTTGATCATCCGTGGTGGTCACAACATTGATCCCGCCCTGATCGAAGAGGCGCTGCTGGGCCATGACGCCGTGGCCTTTGCGGGTGCAATTGGTCAGCCAGATGCCCATGCGGGTGAAATTCCATGTGCATACGTGGAATTGGTTGCAGGGGCCGAGGTGAGCGAAGAGGAATTGATGGCCTTCTGCCTAGAAAATGTATCGGAACGTGCAGCCCATCCAAAACATATGGAAATTTTGCCAGAGTTGCCCAAAACAGCCGTGGGCAAAGTGTTCAAACCGGATCTGCGCAAAAGCGCGATTACACGCATTTACAACGCGGCACTGGCCGATGCGGGGGTTGATGCATCTGTTGTATCCGTGATGGACGATAAAAAGCGCGGCCTTGTTGCGCAGGTGTCAGGTGGGGCAGATGACGCGGCCATCGGCGGCGTGCTGGGTGCCTTCATCAATCAGTGGGAACGCGCATAACCCGCGTCACGCAATAAGATCATGCGCGGATAGAACCGCGCGTGATCTACCAATACTGTCAAAAACTTTTACTGCTGTTTCGCGTCGGGGCCGCAGAACATATTGTAAAGCAATTCAATAAGTTGCGCGGTGTTATTGTTTGCCAATGAATAGTAAATGGTTTTCCCGTCACGGCGGGTGTCAACCATGCCATCTTCGCGCAGGCGGGCCAACATCTGGCTTACCGCAGCTTGGCGACAGTTTAGGATGTCTTCCAATTCGCTTACGGATTTTTCGCCCGATCCCAAATGGCATAGGATCATCAAACGCCCCTCATGCGCCATTGTTTTCAGGAAATTCGCCGCAAGTGCCGCGTTTGTTTCCATCTCTTTTGGAGGGGATTTTAAATCGATTGCCATGTTACGCCTGTAATAAATTTTGGGCGCACCATGACATATTCGCTTTTTAAGATCAATTCTTTATCGGCGCGCCCCCTTGAAACACATTGCCGTTTTGATAGTCACAGGGATCGTCCTGCATCATCAGGTGCAGGCCTGTGCCCGTAAACGGATGTGCGCGGGCCAAATCCTCGTCGACATCGATCCCTAAACCTGGGGCCGTGGGGGCGGGGATGTATCCGTTGTCCACCCGAATGCTGCCCTTGATCAATTGATCATGAAATGGAGTTTCGATGGTTTCTGCAATCAAAAGGTTCGGAATGGACACGGCCAAATGCACATTGGCAGCCCATTCAATGGGCCCTGCATAAAGGTGCGGTGCCATTTGCGCGTTAAAGATTTCGGCAATCGCGGCGGTTTTCTTCATCTCCCAAATGCCGCCTGCGCGACCCAAGGCAGGCTGCAGGATCGACGCACCGCCTGTGCGCAGCACTGTTCCAAATTCGGCCTTTGTGGTCATCCGTTCACCCGTGGCAATGGGGATGTTCACAGCGCGTGCAACATTCACAAATTCCAATAGGTTGTCAGGGGGAATGGGTTCTTCGTACCAAAGGGGATTATAGGGTTCGATTGCCTTGCCCAAACGAATGGCGCCATCGGTGTTGAACTGTCCGTGGGTGCCAAACAGAATATCGGCCCTGTCCCCAACGGCGGCGCGGATTGCGGCACAAAATTCAACCGACATGGAAATATCGCTTAGGGCAGGGTGGTGGCCGCCGCGCATTGTATAGGGCCCCGCGGGATCAACCTTGACCGCCGTATATCCGCGTGAAACCAAATCTGCGGCACTTTCTGCGTTCCACTCTGCATTCGTCCAGAATTGGGATACATCGTGATGCGTCATTGGATATAAATAGCTATAGGCGCGCACACGTTCATTCATCATCCCGCCCAGCAAGGCCCAAACGGGGCGCTCCCGATCCTTGCCCAGAATGTCCCAACAGGCGATTTCCAATCCTGAAAACGCCCCCATGACCGTTAAATCAGGGCGCTGAGTAAAGCCGGATGAAAACGTACGACGAAACATGCGTTCCACGTTTTCTGGATTTTCGTTCAGGAAATATCGGGTGAAAACGTCTGTGATGACGGCACGCATCGCCTTTGGCCCGATGGACGAGGCATAGCATTCGCCCCAACCCGTGACGCCCGTGTCCGTTGTCAGTTTCACCAATATCCAATACTGTCCACCCCACCCCGGTGCAGGGGGGGCGGTAACGATAATATCCAGATCCATTAAACGCATGAAACGCCTCCTTTAGATGTCAAATTCGATGACGTTACGCTTGGCTGATCCTGATTTTGTGTCTTCGATCGCCTCGTTGATTTGATCCAAACGCCAACGGCCCGACACCAATTCATCCAATTTCAGGCGGTCTTGTTGGTACATATCGACCATCCATGGAATATCACGTTGGATTACCACATCACCCATTTTTGATCCAACCATGCCTTGGGACACGGCGGCCATCATGACGGGTTCATAGGTGGAGCTTTCCCCCGATTTTGGCATGCCCACCATGACAACCTTGCCCCCATATCCCAAATAGCGGGGGGCCTGATCATAAACGGCACTTACGCCGACTGTTACGAATACTGCGTCCGCACCGCGTCCAATCGCCTTTTTCGCATCACGCCAAGGGGTGTCACCCGTTGCCAAGACACCATCGGTTGCACCAAATTCCTTTGCGATTTCCAATTTCTCTTCGCTCATGTCCACGGCGACGATGCGACGTGCACCAGCGATACGCGCGCCCTGAATTGCGTTTAGGCCCACGCCCCCTGCACCAATCACCACAACGTCCTGACCGGGGCGCAACTCTGCGGCATTTACAACCGCGCCGACGCCCGTGATCACGCCACAGGCCAAAAGAGAGGCCGAGGCAAAGGGGACGCTTTCAGGGATTTTCACGACTTGGGATTGGGCGACAACCACCTTTTCCGCAAATGCCCCACAGGCCAT
>JAKMGV010000062.1 GCA_022424725.1 Paracoccaceae bacterium | reverse complement strand
AAGAACCCTCAGACACAGCAGGCACACTTGTCTGCGATGAGGAGGAAATCATGGAATCCAATGTGGTCTCTGGCATCGCCTATTCCCGCGATGAGGCAAAAATGACGTTGCAATCTGTTGCGGACCGCCCAGGTATTGCCGCAGCAATCTTTGGACCGCTGTCTGATGCGGGCGTGAACGTAGACATGATCATCCAAAACGTCGCAGAAGAGGGTCGCACGGATATGACGTTTTCCTGCCCAACGGATCAGGTGATGCGCGCCGAAAAGGCCTTGAATGATGCCAAGGACGCAGGCGAATTGAATTTTGCCGATTTGATCGCGGATACCAATGTGGCGAAAATTTCCGCAGTTGGGATTGGAATGCGTTCACAATCGGGTGTTGCGGCCAAAATGTTCCAAACCTTATCCGACGAAGGTATTAATATTAAGGTCATTGCAACTTCAGAAATCAAAATTTCTGTGCTTGTTGATCGAAAATACATGGAACTTGCCGTTCAATCCCTGCATGATGCCTTTGAACTGGAAAAGGCATAAGGCACCGGCAGAATGTCACAACGCTCTGGCAGCAACAGCCGCGCCCTCTTGGGACGGCTGCGCGACACCATGGCCTCTGAGGCCAAGGGACAAGAGCGGCTTGACACCATCACGCATCTGATCGCGGACTCAATGGGGACCGAGGTGTGTTCGATCTACCTGTTCCGTGATACCGACACTTTGGAACTGTGTGCCACCGAAGGTTTGAACCGCGATGCGGTTCACCAGACACGGATGAAGCTAGGCGAAGGTTTGGTGGGCCGCGTGGCCAAATCAAACAAAATCGTCAATACCGCTGATGCCCCGTCTGCCAAAGGGTTTCGGTATATGCCAGAAACAGGGGAAGAGATTTATTCATCCTTCCTTGGCATTCCGATCCAACGCTTGGGTGAAAAGCTTGGGGTTTTGGTTGTCCAATCCAAACTGGCGCGTGAATTCACATCCGATGAAATCTATGCCCTAGAAGTTGTCGCCATGGTCATTGCGGAAATGACAGAGTTGGGTGCCTTTGTGGGCGAAGAAACGGGGCTTAAGGCACTGCACCAACAGGCGGTTATGTTCCGTGGCGCAACCGCCCAAGAAGGCGCGGCCCAAGGCAACGTATGGCTGCATGAACCGCGCGTCGTTGTCACAAACCTCGTGACCGAGGACCCAGAGGCCGAAAAACAACGCCTGCGCGACTGCGTTGAAACATTGCAAGCGCATATTGATACGATGTTTGACACCGTTCAATCGGGCGACAAGGAACAGTTAGAGGTGTTAGAAGCCTACAAAATGTTCGCCAATTCGCGCGGATGGATGCGGCGCATGGAAACGGACATCGACAGCGGCCTGTCGGCTGAAGCCGCCGTGGAAAAGGAACAGTCAACCGCACGCGCCCGTTTGGAACAGGCAACCGATGCCTATATGCGGGACCGTTTGCATGATTTGGACGACCTTTCAAATCGCCTGCTGCGCATTTTGACAGGGCAGGGCAAAGAAACGGGTGCCGATATGCCCGCCGATCCAATCCTGATTGCATCTAATATCGGCCCGGCTGAATTGTTGGATTATGGCCGCAGCCTAAAGGGCATTGTGCTGGAAGAGGGATCTGTCGGCAGCCACGCAACCATCGTGGCCCGAGCCTTGGCGATACCATTAGTTATTCGTGCCAAAAACATCACGACCGAGGCGTTGAACGGGGATCGTATTTTGGTGGATGGCGATCAGGGGATCGTTCACCTGCGCCCTGATGAAATGGTTGCCAGCGCGTTTCGTGATAAAATCGCGATGGAGGCCGAAGCCCAAGAGCGTTACAGCGCGATCCGAGATGATGCCACAATAACAAAGGATGGCACACATCTGTCACTGGTCATGAACGCAGGGTTAATGGCAGACCTACCCAGCCTAAATCATTCTGGTGCCGAAGGTGTGGGGTTATTCAGAACGGAATTACAGTTCCTTGTGCGTTCAAAAATGCCACAACGGAGCGAGCTGAGCTCTCTTTATAAACGTGTGATGGATGCAGCCGATGGAAAACGCGTGGTGTTTCGCACGTTGGACATTGGTTCGGATAAGGTTCTGTCCTATCTCCCCCATGTAGAAGAGCCCAATCCCGCCCTTGGTTGGCGTGCGATCCGCGTTGGATTGGACCGACCCAGTGTTCTTCGAATGCAACTGCAAGCGCTATTGCGCGCCGCAGAAGGTCGGCCATTGTCGGTGATGTTCCCCTTTGTTGCGCAAATGAACGAATTTGACCAAGCGCGAGCGGAAATGGACAAGGCCATTGAACGCGAAGTCAGGCTGGGCCACCCCATCCCTGAAAGCATGGAAATTGGGGCAATGCTGGAAACACCGTCATTGGCGTTCGCGCCAAAGCGGTTTTATGAAACAGTCGATTTTGTATCGATCGGTGGAAACGATCTAAAACAGTTCTTTTTCGCGGCTGACCGTGAAAACGAATTGGTGCGCAGACGTTATGATACCTTGAATCTAAGCTTTCTCAGCTTTCTGCAACAAATATCCGAACGATGCGCGGAAACAGCGACCAGATTGTCATTTTGTGGCGAAGATGCAGGGCGCCCAATTGAGGCCACAGCTTTCGCCGCAATTGGTATTAAAAATTTAAGCATGCGCCCGGCTTCTATTGGTCCTGTAAAACACATGTTGTTACGAACCAATTTAAATGACATCCGCGACGCCATTAAGCAGGCCCATGCTGAAGGTGTGCAATCCGCTAGGCCCTATATATTACAATCACTTAGCGGAAAATAATCGTTCATCAGCGTTTCTAAAATTTCCGAACACGGCATTGGTTATATAATTATAAAACTAATGGAAAAAAACAATACCACTTACCCTTTGGGGGGATGCACACGACGTCTATTTATTCTTACATTGGTGTCAATAAAGATCGAAGGTAAGAAAAATGGCATTAAAGGAAATCAAAAACCGCAACATATACTTGACCATCCAAGACTGGCCTCAAGCCCCTGTCACCACCTCTGACAAAGCGCCCCAAGTCGATGAGGAACAAAAAGCAGATACGCAAGACGATTTTTTTGGATTTTCGCTCGACACCCTAGAGCAAGATCCAGTTCTGAATCGTCAGGTCAATGTCTTTCGGAAAGTCTATTTTCGAAGCGAACGCATCGCGGATAAAACATCAATGGAATATGTTCACGCAAAACAGTTGTCTGCCCTGTTGGCCAAACAGATTTTGCAAGAATTGAAACTTGAAAAACAGCGTGTCACGCCCAACTAAACACGCTGGAGTGCGCCCCTTCCCCAAGGGCGCGCGCACGAATTATTGACCAGTTTATGAAACTGACTGGACCATCTACGCTTCCTCGCCTATAAGCCAAGCCATGTTGAAAATGGTGGCACATATTATTCGAATTATATGCCCGGCACTCTGAATAAGAGTGACCGGGACAAGGCGTTTGAGCCATCGCGCCGCGTTTAACCTTTTCATATACATCACACCAGATTTGGGGACAAAAACCACATGTGTGCCGAAACACCAGATTACAAAGATACGCTCAATCTTCCGCAAACCGATTTTCCAATGCGCGCAGGATTGCCAAAGCGTGAACCAGAATGGCTTGCCCGTTGGGAACGTTTGGGTGTCTATGACCGCCTACGAGAAAAAGAAGGGCGTGCACCATTCACGCTTCATGACGGCCCGCCTTATGCGAACGGGCACCTGCACATTGGTCATGCGCTGAACAAAATCCTAAAGGATATGGTTGTGCGCAGCCAACAAATGATGGGGAAAGATGCCCGTTACATCCCGGGATGGGATTGCCACGGCCTGCCCATCGAATGGAAGATCGAAGAGCAATATCGCAAAAAAGGCAAAAACAAAGACGAAGTGAACGTCATCGATTTCCGCCAAGAATGCCGTAAATTCGCCGAAGGTTGGGTTGATATCCAACGTTCCGAATTCCAACGCCTTGGCGTCACAGGTAAATGGGAAAACCCATATCTGACGATGAATTTCCATGCTGAACGCGTGATCGCAGAGGAATTCATGAAATTCCTGATGAATGGCACGCTGTATCAGGGATCCAAACCTGTGATGTGGTCGCCCGTTGAAAAAACCGCCCTTGCCGAGGCCGAGGTAGAATATCACGACAAAGAAAGTCACACGATCTGGGTCAAATTCCGCGTCGTTGAAACGGGTGACGCCACATTGGACAGTGCACATGTTGTGATCTGGACGACAACACCGTGGACAATTCCGTCAAACAAAGCGGTCGTTTACGGCAGCGACATTTCCTATGGCCTATATGAGGTGACAGGCCGCCCAGAAGAATGTTGGGCGACAATTGGCGATCGGTATATCTTGGCCGATAATTTGGCCGCAGATGTGATGGGCAAGGCGCGTTTGGATGACACCATGTATCGCCGTTTGTGCGATGTTACAAATGACGATCTGGCGAAAATCAAGCTGACTCATCCGCTAAATGGCGCGGATGGATCGAACGGTGAATGGGACGACATTCGCGATTTCCGCGCGGCTGATTTCGTCACCGACACCGAAGGCACAGGTTTCGTGCATTGCGCCCCTTCCCACGGGATGGAGGAATATGAACTTTACCGTGATTTGGGCATGCTGGAACAGGTCATCACATATAACGTGATGGATGATGGATCCTTCCGTGATGATCTGCCGTTTTTTGGCGGGAAATATATCCTGAACCGCAAGGGCGGCGAAGGAGATGCAAACAAAACGGTGATCGAAAAACTGATCGAAGTTGGCGGTTTGTTGGCCCGTGGTAAAATCAAACACAGCTATCCGCATTCTTGGCGCTCAAAGGCGCCCGTGATCTATCGCAACACACCACAATGGTTTGCCGCGATTGACCGCGTTGTTGGGGATGATCAGGACGAGTATGGCAAAACGATCCGTGAACGTGCGCTGGCATCGATTGATCAACTGGTGGAATGGACGCCCAAAACAGGCCGCAACCGCCTATATTCTATGATCGAGGCGCGGCCTGATTGGGTATTATCGCGTCAACGTGCATGGGGGGTTCCACTTACCTGCTTTACGAAAAAAGGCGCACTGCCAACCGATGCAGATTATCTGTTGCGCAACGAAGATGTGAACGCCCGTATCGCCGAGGCTTTTGAAGCTGATGGCGCAGACGTTTGGTACCAAGAGGGCGCTAAAGAACGCTTCCTAACAGGTATCGTTGATCCCGAAGCTTATGACCAAGTTTTTGATATCTTGGACGTTTGGTTTGACAGTGGATCAACACACGCCTTTGTCCTGCGCGATCGTGAAGATGGTTCAGAGGATGGCTTGGCCGACCTCTATTTGGAAGGCACCGACCAACACCGTGGCTGGTTCCATTCGTCCATGTTGCAGGCCTGCGGTACCAAGGGACGCGCGCCCTATCGCGGGGTTCTGACACACGGGTTTACGCTGGATGAAAAGGGCATGAAAATGTCCAAATCATTGGGGAACACAATAGTTCCTGAACAGGTCGTCAAACAATATGGCGCGGACATCCTGCGCCTATGGGTGGCACAATCAGACTATTCCGCGGATCAACGCATCGGCCCAGAAATCCTAAAGGGTGTGGCAGACAGCTATCGCCGTTTGCGCAATACCATGCGTTTTATGCTGGGGTCGTTGCATGATTTTACCGAGGCGGATCGCATTGATCCCGCCGATATGCCAGAATTGGAACAATGGGTTCTGCACCGTCTGGCGGAATTGGATACCCGCGTGCGTGATGGGTATACGGCCTATGATTTCCAAGGTGTGTTCCAGGCGATCTTTACCTTTGCCACTGTTGATCTATCGGCCTTCTATTTTGATGTACGCAAGGATGTGTTGTATTGCGATGGAGATACGGTTGAACGTCGCGCGGCGCGCACCGTTTTGGACATCCTATTCCACCGCCTGACAACATGGCTTGCGCCTGTTTTGGTCTTTACCATGGAAGAAGTGTGGTTGGAACGTTTTGGGGACGAGGAAAGCTCGGTCCACCTAATCGACATTCCGGAAACACCAGCTTCTTGGTTAAACCCCGAACTGGCCGAAAAATGGGCGATGATCCGACGCGTCCGCCGCGTTGTCACCGCCGCATTGGAGGTGCAGCGTACAGAGAAAGTGATCGGAGCCAGCCTTGAGGCCGCACCAACCCTTTACCTTGCGGATCAAGGGGTTAAGGATATTTTGGAACAGATGCCATTTGCGGATATCTGCATCACATCTGATCTAACCCTTTCGACCGATGCCGCACCCAGTGATGCCTTCACCATGGCCGAAATCGAAGGCGTCGCAGTATCCTTTGTTAAAGCAGAAGGTGAAAAATGCGGTCGGTGCTGGAAAATCCTGCCCGATGTGGGCACGCACAGCCACGCAGGGGTTTGCGGGCGCTGTAACGACGCATTATCGTAAATGATCTGGGGGCCAAACTGGCCCCCATTTTTATTTCAAGTGTGTAAACATCATGACTGCGGAAAAAGGCTTTCTACACGGGTCTTTAATTCACGGTTAAATTTGTCATAGGCCTTGCCAATCTGCGCCTCGACCATACGGATTAGAAAATTGCTTTTCTTACCGTTCAAACCGTCTTCTTGTTTGAATTTTGCGCGCCCATCGGGCAGCTCTTCTATCCGAAAAATATGGTGGTCCTGACGCCCCAACATTGCATCCCCAGACCAACCAAAGGCACGTCCTTCTTCGTAAACGATAACCTCATGCGTAAATTCCATCATCCCGCCCGTGATTGGATTTTTGAAATAGGCGGTCGACACCTCACCCAACGCCATCGGTTTATTGACCCCTTGAAACGATGAACTCCACTCGGGCAGTTTTTCAAAATCCGTCAATACGGCCCAAACCTGATCCGCCGTTGCATCAATTTCGATTTCTGTAAAAACGTGACTTTCTAATTCACTCATTATTCTGCATTCCCTTTACCTTTATTGGTTGGGCACAGATGGGCACTATGTAGGTTCTGGACAAGTCGGCATGGCGAATATCCGCGACAGGCACGTCTGAACCAACACGACGAACCCTTGTACAGTTACGATAGCCTGTTAGGGTAAGGCCAAAAAGAAGGGAGCGATTATGCCGAAATTTATTATGTCCTACTACATGGGGCCAAACCCACCCTCTTCCCCTGAAGAAGGCGCTGAACATATGGCGCGGTATCAGGAGTGGATGATGAAACACCAAGATGCCTTGGTTGAGCCTGAAAACCCACTGATGAACAAGCGCTTGATCACAGAAAGTGGGGTGGCCGAAGGGGGCAAGCCCGGGTCCATGATGGGCTACGGCATTATTCAGGCCGATAGTACCGAAGCGGCAGAGGCCATCGCCAAAACAAACCCATTTTTGGCAATGGGTGATATTGAACTGGCCCAAATTATGGAAATGCCCTCATCTTAGTGTGGAAAAAAAATCTTTTAATATGGCTTCTGCCTCACTCGCGCAGAGGCCATCGTAAACCTCGGGTTTGTGATGGGTTTGGGTGTGCGTGAATACGCGCGCGCCCTGCTCTACCCCGCCTGATTTCGGATCAGAGGCAGCGTAATACAAACGACGCACACGCGCCGCCGAAATGACGGCTGCGCACATCGCGCAGGGTTCAAGGGTGACATAAAGGTCGGCGTTTTCCAACCGTTCGACCCCCAATTTTGCGCAGGCTTCACGGATTACCAACATTTCTGCATGGGCAGAGGGATCGTTTAATTCGCGTGTGCGATTGCCCGCTTGGGCCAAAATCACGCCGTCTGCATTTACGATGACAGCGCCAACGGGCACCTCGCCCCGTGTGGCGGCGGCGCGTGCTTCTGTCAGGGCGACATCCATAAATGTGCGAAATGTCATGACCATTCCTTTGCTAACCCCTTTCGCAATCGCTGATTTTGCCCTAAAGCGCAAGGCATGAGTGAAACACCCAAAAAAGGCGACCGCATCGCCAAGGTCATCGCGCGCGCTGGTATTGCAAGCCGTCGAGACGCCGAAAAAATTATCGAGGCTGGTCGTGTCAGTGTGAATGGCACGCCCATTTCTTCGCCCGCTTTGAATGTGCTGCCCAGTGATCGCATTGTTATTGATGGCAAAGAATTGCGCCCACCTGAACCTGCGCGGCTCTGGTTGTATCACAAACCTCTTGGGCTTGTGACGACGACCCGCGACGAACAGGGGCGCACGACGATCTTTGATGAACTGCCCCCCGAATTGCCTCGCGTGATGAGTGTCGGGCGTTTGGACCTGAATTCAGAGGGTTTATTGCTGTTGACCAATGACGGAGGGCTAAAGCGTAAATTGGAACTACCCTCGACAGGGTGGCTGCGCAAATACCGCGTGCGCGTCAACGGACGCCCAGAAGAAAAAACATTTGAGCCCCTGCGAAAGGGGATCGTGATCGAGGGTGAAAAATTTCAACCCATGCAGATCAGCCTTGATCGCCAACAAGGCGCAAATGCTTGGCTGACCGTAGGTTTGCGCGAGGGCAAAAACCGCGAAATTCGTCGCGCGATGGAGGCCGTGGGCCTAAGCGTGAACCGCCTGTTGCGGGTGTCTTATGGTCCGTTTCAATTGGGCAATTTGAAAAGCGGTGAAGTCGAAGAAGTGCGGCGCAAGGTCCTGCGCGATCAATTGGGATTAGACGCCGAAAGTTTTGAAGAAGCCCCAAAACCAAAACGCCCTATGCGCAAAGGCCCCAAGACGCGGAATGAAAAGCCCCAGATGCGGCGAACAGTACGGCAAACGGGACGCTAAACTTTCCCCCGAAAACCTCTTAGAACGCCGTGTTTTTGACGTCGAGGCAAGCAAACGCTGACCTGATTGGCAAGGTAGAAGAAAGCCTCGTAATCGCCGATTCAGGCAAAGACAGAGGCACTGAAGTGGCCACGGCCAAAGCACGCGACATGGCAAGCCTTGATAACGATACAAAAGCAGGTGATGATGCGAGATGAACAACATTTGGCCTAACCTGTTTCTTCCACTTCTGGGCGCGCTTGCCCTGTCAGCATGTGGAATGAACGTAAGGCAATTTGATCGGAGCGATATTGCGGCAGAGGTTCCAATTTCTGTCGCCCAATCAGAGTTGATGGAACGCCTGTCACGATTTGAGCAATCACAATTATCGCGCGGCCTTATGCGAACCGATGGTGGTGGGCCAGATACGCCCTTCGATATGCACGATATTCTGCGCCATTTTCAGGACATCGCATTTTACGATGAATATGACGCCACCATTGGGTTTACGCGTATTTCTAAGGCCTCGCACCTGGAAAAATGGACGACGCCGGTCCGTTTCAATCCTGTTTTTGGAAAATCTGTTAATCGACATCGTGCGAAACTGGCAAACGCAACGGTAGCAAAATATGTTAACAAACTATCTCGGATAACAGGTCATCCGATGCTGGTGTCAGCACGAAAACCCAATTTTGATGTTCTGTTCATGGGGCAGGATGA
>JAKMGV010000061.1 GCA_022424725.1 Paracoccaceae bacterium | reverse complement strand
CGGACGCTGTCATTCACAATAAATGCTGCGTCTGCACAGTGATCAAAAGTTAAGACAAGACGCAGCTTTGACGAAAGCTTCCGTAAGGCTTGAAAGGTAGGAAATTTATGACCGATACAGCAAACTCAGATATATTGTATACAATTGTAGACGAAGCACCCGAATTGGCGAGTGCGTCGCTACTGCCTATCATCCGTTCATTCGCTTCTGCGGCGGGCGTGACAGTCGGGACCAAGGACATCTCTCTTGCTGGACGAATCATTTCCGCCTTCCCCGAATTTTTGACAGAAGAGCAGCGTCAGACCGATGATTTGGCCGCCCTTGGTGAATTAGTAAAAACTCCATCTGCGAATGTTATCAAACTTCCCAACATTTCCGCGTCTGTTCCACAGTTAAGCGCCGCAATTGCGGAACTACAGGAACAGGGCTATGCACTTCCTGATTATCCAGAAGAGGCATCAACAGACGAAGAAAAATCAATTCGTGCGCGGTATGATGCGATCAAAGGATCGGCCGTAAACCCGGTTCTTCGTGAAGGTAACTCAGACCGTCGCGCGGCGCGTGCGGTTAAAAACTATGCGATGAAAAATCCCCACTCTATGGGTGAATGGGTCAGCACATCAAAAACACACGTGGCCTCAATGAATGGCAATGACTTCCGTTCGAACGAAGTATCCGCCACTGTAGCAGATGCCCAGGCGGGTCCTGCGAAAATCGAATTCACGGATGCGGATGGAAACGTAAGCGTGTTAAAAGACGGCATCGACATCCTACCTGGAACTGTTGTCGACGCGACATTCATGCGTGCATCTGCCCTACGTGATTTCCTACGCAGCGAAATCGCCAAAGCAAAAGAAGAAGGCGTGTTATTTTCATTGCACATGAAGGCAACAATGATGAAGGTGTCTGATCCGATCATCTTTGGCCACGCCGTTTCAGTCTTCTTCGAAGAAGCCTTTGAAAAACACGCTGATGCGCTTGCGGCGGCTGGTGTAAATCCAAATTCAGGTCTGGGTGATGTTTTGGATCGCATTTCGGATCAACCCGAAATTCTGTCTGATTTCAATGCAATCATGGCCGACAAAGCGCCGATGTACATGGTTGATAGTGATCGCGGCATCACAAACCTACACGTACCATCAGATGTTATCATCGACGCATCCATGCCCGCGGTCATCCGCGCGGGCGGCAAAGGTTGGGGACCAGATGGCAAACCAGCAGACACAAAATGTGTGATCCCAGACAACTGCTATGCGCCCGTTTACGATGAAACAATCAACTATTTCAAAGAAACAGGCGCTCTCGATCCAACAACATCAGGCGCAGTTGCCAACGTCGGCCTAATGGCACAAAAAGCCGAGGAATACGGCAGCCACCCAACAACATTTGAAATTCCTGCAAACGGCACCATCCGCTATATCGTAGCCAACGGTGACGTATTGCACGAACAAGCCGTTGAAAAGGGTGACATTTGGCGTTCATCAAGTGTGCGCAAAGCACCGATCGAAGATTGGGTGCGTCTGGGTATTTCCCGTCAGGCAGCCACTGGATCACAAGCGATTTTCTGGTTGGATGAAACGCGCGCACATGATGCAGAACTGATCAAATACGTCACCCCAATTTTGGAGGCCGAGGGCATTGCCGATAAATTCCAAATCCTTGCCCCACGCGAAGCAACGCGCGTTACTTTGGAAACCATACGCACAGGGGCCGACAGCATCGCGATCAGCGGCAACGTATTGCGGGATTACCTAACCGATTTGTTCCCAATCCTTGAATTAGGCACATCAGCAAAAATGCTATCGATCGTGAAATTGATGCAGGGCGGCGGAATGTTTGAAACGGGTGCTGGTGGTTCTGCACCAAAGCACGTTCAACAGTTGGTCGAGGAAAACCACCTGCGTTGGGACAGCCTTGGTGAATTCTGCGCATTGGGCGAAAGCTTGGGCTTCTTGGCGGATGTCACAGGCAATTCCAAAGCAGCCGTTCTTGGCGCAGCAGTGGACATCGCGACACAAGGGATCTTGGACAACAACAAATCCCCAGCCCGCAAAGTTGGCCAAACTGACAACCGCGACAGCCACTATTTCTTTGCCCTATACTGGGCAGAAGCATTGGCGGCGCAAACGGATGACGCCGAGATTGCAGCCCATTTTGCACCAATTGCCAAGGCCCTGTCTAACGGCCAAGAGGCAATTTTGGCGGAATTAGCAAGCGTTCAGGGTGCACCTGCAGATACTGGTGGATATTACCACCCAGATCGCGCGAAATTGGCAAAAGTGATGCGTCCAAGCGCGACCCTAAACAGCATCATTGGCTAAACTCAATCTTGCATGAGAACATCAAAAGGCGGCCCTTGGGTCGCCTTTTTATTTGCGCAAACGTTGGGACAAATCCCTCAGAATTTGCACAAATGCGCTGCGTTCAACATCGGGTGTTGCATTCGCCAGGGTGAAGACACCCACAGGACCGGCAAGAAGATCGGATTGCAACGGACAACTGATCAATGATCCATTCAGTAATTCATCCATCACGACACCACGCGATATAAACCAAATATAATCGGACCGTTGAACGATACGTCGCCCAATCGGTAGAGATACAGTTTCAACAGCGCCCTGCGCCCCTGTCATTCCGATACTGGTCAAATATCGTTCAACAGTTGGGCGAATAACCGCGCCCTTGGGTGGCATAACCAATGGATATTTCAGAAAATGACCCGAGGGATGATCGACGAATAGAATTGGATGATCAGGGCGCACAACACACACGACATCCTCGGAATAGAATTGCTCAAACGCAATATCAGTGAGCAAATCAGAATCGGGCATACGACCGACCACCAGATCCAATTGTCCATCGCGCAATTGATTGAACAGCATCCAATTGGGCCCTGTGCGCACCTTTAGCTGACTGTTCGGGGTGTCCTTTGAAAAGGTTAAAACAGCATCTGGCACCAATTCGGTCGCAGCAGTGGGCAGCGATCCGATGCGTAGTTCGCGCCTGCGTGTTTCTCTGCTTAGTCGAGCTTTTGCTTTGGATAATTCCAACCACGACGCGGCGGCGTGATTTTGGAAAATGCGACCCTGCTCATTCAGCTGCAACCGCCGTCCAACACGATCAAACAGTGGTGTTTGCAACAACTCTTCCAGTTCTTTGATCGTTTTAGAAACCGCGGGTTGTGTAATATTTAAGGACGCCGCCGCCAAAGATACACTCTCTACGCGCGCAACCTCAAGAAAACATTTTATATGCCGAAGGCGAAGTGCCTGATCCCAATTCATAACTTATAGGTTATGTTATTTACAAAATTTAACAATACAATGTTCCATAATTTTATGATTATCTGACCTCGATTGTGAAAGGAAAGATCATGAGCGAACGATATGATGCGGGCATGAAGGTGCGCAGACAGGTGTTGGGCGATGCACATGTTGATCGCGCAACTGCCGCGAAAACCGAATTTGATGCACCGTTCCAAGATATGATCACAGAGGGGGCATGGGGCACTGTCTGGGACAGTGATGGACTGACCCATCGCGAACGATCCATCCTAACTATTGCGCTTTTGGCGGGTGCCGGAAATTTTGAAGAAGTGGCCATGCATATCCGTGCAACGGCGAACACGGGCGCAACCCCCGAAGATATCCGCGAGGCATTTATGCATGTCGCGATTTATTGTGGGGTGCCAAAGGCCAATCACGCCTTTAAGATCGCAAAAGAGACCTACAAAGAAATGGGAATTTCCCTATGACCAAAAAGAACACCCATACGGGCGAATTTTATCAACGCGATCGCTATATGCATCCACCCGCATACGCCGAAATCTACAAAACATCGGTTCCGCGTTCACCAAAGCAAGCGCTTATTTCAATCGAGAATTCCCTGTCTGAAATCACGGGGCCAACGTTTGGGCACAATGATTTGGGCGAATTGGACAATGATCTGATCAAAAACTATGCTCAGACAGGGGATGCCATCGGTGAACGCATCATCGTGCACGGTCGGGTTTTGGACGAAAATGGCCGCCCTGTTCCAAATACCTTGGTCGAGATTTGGCAGGCAAACGCAGGTGGACGTTACCGCCATAAAAAGGATATGTATCTGGCCCCTATCGACCCGAATTTTGGCGGATGCGGGCGCACGATGACCGATGAAGATGGTTATTATTTCTTCCGCACGGTCAAACCGGGTGCGTATCCTTGGCGCAACTGGGTGAATTCATGGCGTCCCGCACATATTCACGTGTCAGTCTTTGGGACAGCCTTTGCACAACGCCTTATCACCCAACTTTATTTCGAGGGTGACCCCCTGATCAAAAAATGCGCAATTGTGAACACAATCCCAGATCAGGATGCAATTGATGGATTGATCGCCCCGTTGGACATGAACGCGGGCGTGCCATTGGATTGTTTGGCCTATAAATTCGACATTGTTCTACGCGGTCGTCGTTCGACCCTGTTCGAAAACCGTTTGGAGGGAAATTGATATGCCACAGAACCTAAATTACCTGCGCGAAACGGCATCTCAAACCGCGGGTCCCTATGTGCACATTGGCCTTGCCCCTGGTGCCGCAGGGTTTGAGCTTTTTGAAAAAGAACTGGGTCAGGATATCGTGGGACCCAATGCCAAGGGTGAGCGTATCACCATCACAGGACGCGTATTGGACGGCACTGGATCGCCTGTCCGTGATGTTTTGCTGGAAACATGGCAGGCGAATGCCGCGGGCATCTATGCCCATGACGAAGACCCGCGACATAGCGAAGTGGAAGCGGGTTTTTCAGGCTGGGGACGTGTTATTTCCGATTTCAATAGTGGTGAATTTGTGATCAATACAATCAAACCCGGCGCAACCCCTGGCCGCAATGGCGCAACGCAGGCGCCGCATATCAATTTATGGATCGTGGCACGCGGAATAAATGTGGGCCTGAACACGCGGATCTATTTTGAAGAAGACAGTGATGCACACGCAAGTGACCCAACCATAAATCTAATCGAACAGCTTCATCGTCGTGACACCCTGCTTGCTAAAAAAACGGGTGAGAACACATATCAGTTCGATGTTGTCCTCCAAGGTGAAAACGAAACGGTGTTTTTTGATGTCTAACAATCCATGTATTATTTGCGTTGCGAT
The DNA here is from genome assembly GCA_022424725.1 of Paracoccaceae bacterium. Classification (GTDB taxonomy): domain Bacteria; phylum Pseudomonadota; class Alphaproteobacteria; order Rhodobacterales; family Rhodobacteraceae; genus HIMB11. The sequence goes on along the minus strand of JAKMGV010000061.1, from coordinate 4,358 downwards.
CACAGGGTCCGTCCCAACCAAGGCAGCGAACCCCGCCGTCCCCATATCAGTAGAGGAACAAATCGAAAGCACGCACGAAGCATTCGAAGCAGGTGCAAGCATCTGTCACGCACATGTGCGCAACGATGACGAAACGCCATCAAGCGATCCAGAAAAATTTGCGCGCTTGAAAGAGGGTTTGGAAAAACATTGCCCGGGTATGATTATCCAATTTTCCACGGGCGGACGATCAGGCGCGGGAAAAACACGCGGTGGCATGTTGCCATTGGCGCCCGATATGGCATCGCTGACCGTTGGTTCAAACAATTTCCCAACGCGCGTTTACGAAAATCCACCTGATCTTGTGGATTGGCTGTCTGCCGAAATGCGCGAGTATAAAATTAAACCAGAGATTGAAGCGTTCGATCTAAGCCATATTCACCATGCAGTGAAAATGAATGTGGACGGTCGGATACCGGGCAAGCTCTATATTCAATTTGTCATGGGTGTTAAAAATGCAATGCCTGTAGATCGCGACGTTTTTGACTATTATGTAAAAACCGTCAAACGCCTTGCGCCCGATGCGCAATGGTGCGCGGCAGGGATTGGCAAAGATCAGATCACATTGAATGATTGGGCCGTATCAGCAGGTGGACACGCCCGGACGGGTCTTGAAGATAACGTGCGCCTTGATCGCGAAACACTGGCCCCCTCAAACGCGGCATTGGTGAAACGTGTGGTGGAGTTATGTGACAAATATGAACGCCCTGTCGCGACATGGCAGCAGGCGCGTGACATTCTGGAATTGCAGCCCGCTTAGATCATTCGGCATATAGGAGAGCACCGTGCAAGAAATCCTGTTAAAAGCACGCCCCGAAGGCGCCCCCAAGAAGAGTGATTTTGCACTTGTTGATTGGACCGTTCCTGAGTTGGCATCGGGTGATATTCTAGTTAAGGTGGATTGCTTTTCTCTTGATCCATACATGCGGGGTCGGATGGATGATGCGAAATCCTATTCGGCACCTGTCGCGTTAAACACACGTATGGAGGCCGGTGGCGTTGGACGCGTCATCGAGGGCGCATCTGATCGGTTTAAGGTAGGCGACTACATCTTTGGCATGACAGGATGGGCGTCACATGCTGTTCTACAGGACAAGCTAGTCCGTAAATTGGATATCGCCCCAGAACACCTTAGCCGCGCTTTGGGTGTTCTAGGGATGCCCGGTTTCACAGGATGGTTTGGCCTAACTCAACATGGTCGGCCCAAAGCGGGCGAAACTCTGGTTGTGGCAGCCGCAACTGGCCCTGTGGGATCAATGGTAGGTCAATTGGCCAAGCGCGCAGGTTTACGTGTCATTGGGATCGCGGGAAGTGATCAGAAATGCCAAGTTGCGGTAAATGAATTCGGATTTGACCACTGTATCAATCACCGTGGTTTTGAAACCGCAAAGGCGTTGCGCATGGAGCTAGCCCAACACGCCCCAGACGGAATTGACATCTATTTCGAAAACGTCGCGGGCCCTATCCTTGAAGCCATTTTACCATTGATGAACGTGCATGGGCGTATCCCAGTTTGCGGAATGATCAGTTGGTATAACGCAGGCCGTTTGGGTGGTGATGCATCAATTGAAACATTAAGTGCACCGAAAATTTGGCGTACCATCTTGGTGAACCGATTATCTGTCAACGGCTTCATCATATCAGATCATTGGGCTCACTTTTCCAACTTTTTGACCGAGGTCGCGCCAATGGTAAACAATGGGCAAATCAAATTCATAGAAGATGTTACAACTGGACTAGAAAACGCGCCTGAAACGTTTATCGGAATGTTAGAGGGCAAAAACCACGGGAAAACCGTGATCAAATTACGCTAATCAATGTAGGCGTCCTTGCGGTTCCCTGCCCGTTCCCAATGAATGGGTAATGTACGCCCATAAAGTTGTTCGGTGCGTTCAGGGCTACCAACCATGTCGGGTTGTTCCACATAAGAAAAAATCGCAACATATCGTGGCGTGGGACCAATAAGGGGTGTCACCCGATGCAGCGAATAGCGCCCTCTAAACAGTTGCAAATCACCCGGCTCCAGTTCCAACACCTTGATTAATTTCGAAGTGCCATCAAGAACGCGGCCAACTTCGGAAAAGTTTTCTGACCCTTTGCGAATGCCAGGGGCATATTCAAATGCACCACCATCATCCGAATTTTGAATGGCAAGTGTCACCGTAAAATTGTTCGTGTCAAAGTGCCATGGAAATCCATTTCCTTCGACGGCCATATTGATGATCACATCCGCCAAGGGATCTGCATATCGATAAAAGGCGTCTTCCTGAAAACAGTCCTGAATAAAACGATCAAATCCGTTAAAGTCATGTATCGTGCGCAACGCGCCATCGGTTTGAAAATTATCAGCAGGAATAAATGCATTAGAACGATCATAGAAACGACGCCTGGGGTCGTTCGTTGGCAGTGTTTTATCATCAGCCGTAAAATAGACATTCGTGCGATTGTAAGAACGGTGTGCATTTCCCGCGACTGCATCTGCTTCTTGTGTAAGGGCCTCGATCCCCTCGGGCGTTAAGAAATTCTTAAGTACAGCGCAGCCATCCATCGCCAGATTTTCGCGGACAGTTTTCAATACCGCATCACGTTTGTCACCATCTATGTGAATTGGATAGTCCGCAATGTTTACAAGATTGCGCGCGTCATACATCGATCTATCCTCCTGTCGTTGGACTTAATTAACAGAAAAACGGATTTCAGTTTCAGGTCCGTTTACGACCCAGTCCTCGAATTACGACGTATTTTATTTGTGTAATTGCCTTCACTTGGACATTCGATCCAACTTTTTCTCGATCGCATCTAGGCGCAACATCAATTCATCGCGATGGGCCAACGCTTCGGCATGTTCATCTTCGTGGTGGGCATCCTGCATAGAATTCACAATCAAACCAACCAAAAGGTTCACAACCGCAAAAGTGGTGACGACAATAAATGGAACGAAAAACACCCAAGCGTATGGGTAAACTTCCATAACGGGCCGAACAATGCCCATGGACCAACTTTCAAGTGTCATAATCTGGAACAAGCTGTAAGCCGATAGTCCAAGGGTTCCAAACCAATCTGGAAAGCTTGCCCCAAACAGCTTGGTGGCAATGACAGATCCAATATAAAAAATGATGGCCATCAACAAAAAGACCGAGGCCATACCCGGCAGGGCCGTGATAAACCCCTCGACCACACGCCGTAACCGCGGTGCTGTTGAAATAACGCGCAATACCCGGAATATCCGCAACGCGCGTAGAACCGTGAATGATCCGCCTGTCGGAACAAACGATACCGCGACAACCAATGTATCAAAGATGTTCCACCAATTTGTGAAAAACCGAAACCGATACGCAATGAGTTTTAGTGCAAGTTCAACAACAAAGATAAAAAGGCATACCTTATCCAACGATTGGATAAGTCCTCCAAAATTCGACATCACCGTTTCTGATGTCTCAAGACCCAAAATGATTGCATTAAATATGATCACGCAAATAATGAAATTTCGCACCTGCGTGCTTTCAATGAATTTCGTCAGTTCGGTCATGGTTCAATTATATTTTTTGAGGTTTTATCTTTCAAATGCAATTAATCAGGTTAGACAGATTTGCAAGCAGTAGGTTTTCAAAAATATAATCGCTTCCATATGTTGTTACGACTTAGAGTTTAAAAACGCAGCTATCGCGAAAATCAAAACAACAAACGATTTAACGATCAATGGTAACGTCGTGGTGAAATCTGCAGCTGAGCTTGTTAGTTTCATCAGATCGGCAAGGACTGCAATCACACCAATCGCAAGGGCACTTCCCAACAGTTTTCTCTTCATATCAGCAAGCGTAATGTCGGATGCCACTCCATAGTCACGCTGTTTATCCGTTGGTTGTGCGGTATTGTCTACAAGTTGGCGATAAGACGCCAAAGCCACAATGATCAATAAGTTAACGATCAATACCGCATCAACCAATTTTAAAGCGAATAGGATAGTGTCATTGGTCGTCAGCGAGAATACATTATTGAATTTGTAGATTAATTCACGTGCAACCGTGATGCCCAGCAAAACTAACCCAGCCAATAAAGCAAACAAAAAGGGGATGACCATTACAACGCTTGCTTTGAGGGTTCGTTCTATAAACATATTTGGTCCTGACAGATAAACTTCCACTCTAAGTGTACACCTAACACAAGGCGCACGTGACGGTCGACTATGTAGGTAAGGTTTGGTTGCGGGAGTAGGATTTGAACCTACGACCTTCAGGTTATGAGCCTGACGAGCTACCGGGCTGCTCCATCCCGCGTCATGAGGGTTTTGTCATCGTAGAGAGATACATAGATGTTAT
>JAKMGV010000194.1:228-3731 GCA_022424725.1 Paracoccaceae bacterium | reverse complement strand
TCAGGAATTGGTCCTTCTGAACGGCAGACAAGAATATCTGGTGCCAAGCCGATTGAACGGAGTTCTTTGACCGAGTGCTGCGTGGGTTTTGTTTTCAACTCACCTGATGCATTGATAAACGGCAACAGCGTCAGGTGCATAAAAATACACTGACCGCGCGGTTTATCTTGTGAAAACTGGCGGATTGCCTCGAAAAATGGCAATCCTTCGATGTCACCAACGGTGCCGCCGATTTCACATAGCATGAAATCCACTTCATCTTCACCGATTGAGATGAAGTCTTTGATCTCATTCGTAACGTGTGGGATCACCTGAATGGTTTTCCCCAAATAATCGCCACGACGTTCCTTTTCCAATACGTTGGAATAGATACGCCCAGATGAGATCGAGTCGGTATTACGCGCCGCAACCCCAGTGAAGCGTTCATAGTGGCCCAGGTCCAAATCCGTTTCCGCGCCGTCATCGGTTACGAAAACCTCGCCGTGTTCAAAGGGGCTCATCGTTCCTGGATCAACATTTAGGTAGGGGTCCAGTTTACGAAGACGCACACTATACCCACGTGCTTGCAACAATGCACCAAGGGCCGCAGAGGCAAGGCCTTTTCCAAGTGAGGACACCACACCACCAGTGATAAATACAAAACGCGCCATAGATTGAAATTCTCCCGTAGTGTTGGGCATGGATGCCATCATGAATCGGTCCCATAGGCTCAATTTGTGCCATGTACCACGGGACTTAAGTAATAACGGATTCGCAAAATTTTGCAAGCGAACCGCAACATTATGTTGCGGTTATATTCCTACCCCCAAGTGATAGTATTAATCAGCACTTGGTAGAAGTGGGGCCGTGCCATCGCTGCTGGGTGGCAGTAATTCGTCGACGTTCAGGTCAGGTACACCATCTTCTTGCGCGGCAGGGGCCACGCCCAAACGGTCCAAAACGGACCCATCGGATGAATTTTGCGCAGCAATGATCGTTAGTGTGATGGACGTAATAATGAACGCAATCGCCAATATCCATGTCGCCTTTGACATCGCGGTGGCTGCTCCACGGCTTGACATAACATTGTCCCCACCACTGCCCATACCAAGGCCGCCGCCCTCTGAACGCTGAAGCAAAACAATTCCAACCAGCCCCAAGGCTAGCAACAGATGGATGGTGAGTACGACGTTTTCCATTCTACCCCGCAGGTTTTCGACTTGCAGGCGTAGATAGTCATGTTTTGCCCCATGAGCAAGGGGAGAATGCACCAGAAGTGCGAAGTGAATTGCATGACTTTTGCCACCTGCGGCAATTTCGTGGTTTCCATGGACGAATTCCCTCTGTATATCAGCGCGGGTTTGATAGCGCATGAGAAAGGCGAGACATGGCAAACGTTGTGGTTGTGGGTGCTCAGTGGGGCGATGAAGGCAAAGGCAAAATTGTTGATTGGCTGAGCGAGCGCGCAGATGTCATCGCGCGTTTCCAGGGGGGGCACAATGCGGGCCACACATTGGTTGTCGATGGCGTGACCTATAAACTTCATGCGCTGCCCAGTGGCGTCGTGCGTGGCGGTAAACTGTCAGTGATCGGGAATGGCGTTGTTTTGGATCCATGGCATTTGGTAAAAGAGATCGAAACAGTGCGCGCCCAAGGCGTAGAAATCAGCCCAGCGACATTGATGATTGCCGAAAATACGCCGTTAATCCTGCCCGTTCATGGCGAATTGGATCGCGCGCGTGAGGCCCAGATCAGCGTGGCAAAAATCGGAACAACAGGCCGTGGCATTGGCCCAGCTTATGAAGACAAAGTCGGTCGCCGTGCCATTCGCGTCGCGGACTTGGCCGATCCTGCAACGCTTGAGGCGCGTGTTGATCGCCTGCTGCTGCACCACAACACATTGCGCCGTGGTTTGGGCATGGAAGAAGTTGATCGCACGGGCTTGATTGCGCAGCTAAAAGAAATTGCACCAGAAATCCTGAAATACGCAGCCCCTGTTTGGAAGGTGCTGAACGAAAAACGCAAATCAGGCAAACGTATTCTGTTCGAAGGGGCGCAAGGCGCACTTTTGGATATTGATTTCGGGACTTACCCGTTTGTGACCTCGTCAAATGTTTTGGCAGGTCAGGCATCTGCAGGGACAGGCATTGGGCCAAACTCAATTGATTTCGTCCTTGGCATTGTGAAAGCCTACACAACCCGCGTCGGCGAAGGACCGTTCCCGACAGAGTTGTTTGATGATGATGGTCAGCGTTTGGGGGAACGTGGTCACGAGTTTGGCACGACCACAGGGCGCAAACGTCGCTGTGGTTGGTTTGACGCGGTTTTGGTGCGTCAAACCTGTGCAACATCAGGTGTTACTGGGATATCGTTGACCAAGTTGGATGTTCTGGACGGGTTTGAAACTCTAAAAATTTGTGTCGGCTACGAATTGGACGGCGAACGTTTGGAATATCTACCCACCGCTGCCGACCAACAAGCGCGCTGCACACCGATTTACGAAGAAATGGAAGGTTGGAGCGAAAGCACCGAAGGCGCCAAAAGCTGGAACGACCTGCCTGCGAATGCGATCAAATACGTGAAACGCATTGAAGAGTTGATTGAATGCCCTGTCGCACTACTCTCTACTTCACCCAAGCGTGAAGACACTATTTTGGTCACCGATCCATTTCAGGACTAAACATGCTAAGCTACAAAGCACGTCGCAGATTATCCTTACTGATCCTGTTGGTGGGATTGCCACTGTATATCGTTGTGGCAGTGAATGTGATTGCACTGTTTGACAGACCTTCGATCTTGGTCGAAGTGTTTGTCTATGTCTCACTTGGCGTGCTTTGGGCGTTTCCGTTTAAATATGTGTTCCGTGGCGTGGGTCAGGCAGATCCTGACCAAGATTAATCCTTAGTTTGAACCGCCAAATTCTGCGGACAACACCAATTCAATCAGTGCGCGCGCCTCTTGTCGTGCGTGGCGGGGGGCAATGTCTCGATCTGCTTGCGCCACACTTAGCCAAACACCATCCAAATAAGACTGCAAAATTCGTCGCATTGTTTCGCGGAATGGGGCAGGGACCAGAGGTGCAAGTTCCGCGCGGAAATGTGATTTAACCCTTGATTGGTTGATCCGATGTAACCGTTCCAGATGTGCTGAGTAGGGAGCCGCGGACCAGAATTGCACCCAAAAACTGCAATGTTGGGGGGTGAAAAATCTGGGATCAAAATGCGCATCGAAAATCGCACGTAGTCGGTCCTTGGGATCCAGTGCGACGTCAAGGTATTGTTTGTGCGTCACCCCCAAAATGCGCAGCAAATGTCGCATCGTTTCAAACATCAGTTGGTCTTTGGATCCGAAATAGTAATTGATGCTGGCCGCCGTTGCGCCAAGTTCGGCCGCGATTTCCGACATCGTTACGGCATGAAATCCCCGTTTGTGTGTTGCTTCAAGTGCTGCAACTATAAACTCTTCATGTCTGATATCGCGAATTTTTTTTCTAGTCATGGAATCATGCTATCATTATTTAAACG
>JAKMGV010000194.1:0-218 GCA_022424725.1 Paracoccaceae bacterium | reverse complement strand
AATTAAATGAATATTTAAAAAATGATTTTACTTTTTAACCATATTGCTCGAACATAGCATGCAAGGTCCTGATTCCACGAATGTGATTGTAATTTGCAGGACAGGTAAATTGTGAATGAGCGTCTTGGCAGTGTCGGTGTTGTGATGGCAATAGCGGGGCAACTTTGCCAGCATGTGGGACGTCAATTGACACAAAGTGCGCAATGCAAAAGGAAAGA
>JAKMGV010000193.1 GCA_022424725.1 Paracoccaceae bacterium | reverse complement strand
TGCACCGAGTTTGATGCACATTTGAAACAGTAATTTGATAATTTGTGATCACGCAATATTATGCCGTGATCACAAATTGCAAAAAAGTTAAAAAAAACATCTGCCAAACCTATGCTGGGGACTGGTTTTGTCGTAATTATCCGTTAAGACGTCGAATATAATTTCGCGCATGAACGACGCGCACCAACCGAAAGGCTGAATAAAATGGCTGATGTGAACCGCGGCAATCGACCGCTGTCCCCTCATTTAATGATTTATCGCCCTCAATTGACTTCGATTAGTTCAATTTTTGTGCGTATCACGGGCAACGCTTTGATTGTTGCTGGAATTCTGATCGTTTGGTGGTTGTTCGCGGCTGCTACATCGGCTGAGTATTTTGCGATGGCGGATGCGGTCATGACCAGCTGGTTTGGGAAACTTGTGATGCTTGGGTCGATCTGGGCGCTTTGGTATCACACGCTGGGTGGCGTACGCCATTTGATCTGGGACAACGCAGTGGCGCTGGACATCCCGACCGCAGAAAAATTGGGTTGGACCGTCGTTGTCGGATCCTTCGTGTTAACCGCGATCACCGTCGCAGTGTTGTAAGGGGGTTCTGATGCGTTACTTAACAGACCGCAAACGCGCAACTGGCATGGGCAGTGCAAAGTCAGGGACAGCGCATTTTTGGGCGATGAAAGTCAGCTCTGTTGCACTTCTAATTTTGATCCCATTGTTCGTTTTTACCTTTGGCACCATTGTCGGCGAAGACTATGCCACCGTGACCGCGTATTTTGCGCATCCGTTCCCCGCATTGATCGCAGCGCTGACGTTGATCGTTGGGTTTGAACATTTCCAATCGGGTGCGCAGGTTTTGATCGAAGACTATGTGCACGGGCTGGCACAAAAAATTACCATCATCCTAATCAAGTGCATCTCATACGGTTTAATGGCCATGGGTTTGTTCGCAATTGCAAAACTGGCACTCTAAGAGGCGAAGCAGATGACAGAATATACATACGAAACACATGAATATGACGTTGTTGTTGTGGGCGCTGGCGGTGCTGGCTTGCGCGCAACATTGGGCATGGCAGAGCAGGGTTTGCGCACTGCTTGTGTAACCAAGGTTTTCCCAACCCGTTCACACACTGTGGCGGCGCAGGGCGGGATTGCGGCGTCCCTGTCCAATATGGGTCCTGACCATTGGCAGTGGCACATGTATGACACCGTGAAGGGATCAGATTGGTTGGGTGACACGGATGCGATGGAATACCTTGCCCGTGAAGCGCCTAAGGCGGTTTATGAATTGGAGCATTACGGCGTTCCTTTCAGCCGTACGGAAGAGGGTAAAATTTACCAACGCCCCTTTGGTGGTCATACCACAGAATTTGGCGAAGGTCCCCCCGTGCAACGGACCTGTGCCGCTGCGGACCGTACAGGCCACGCGATTTTGCACACGCTTTATGGTCAGTCCCTGAAAAACAACGCAGAATTTTACATCGAATATTTCGCGATTGATCTGATCATGTCAGAGGATGGCCAATGTCAGGGTGTTGTTTGTTGGAAATTGGACGATGGGACATTCCACGTCTTTAACGCGAAAATGGTTGTTTTGGCCACTGGTGGTTATGGCCGTGCCTATTTCAGTGCGACATCTGCACATACCTGTACAGGGGACGGTGGCGGCATGGTGGCCCGCGCGGGTCTGCCATTGCAGGATATGGAATTTGTTCAGTTCCACCCAACTGGCATCTATGGCTCTGGCTGCTTGATCACAGAAGGTGCACGCGGGGAAGGTGGATACCTGACCAACTCAGAAGGCGAGCGTTTCATGGAACGTTACGCACCCCACTACAAAGACCTTGCGCCGCGTGATTATGTATCGCGCTGTATGACAATGGAAATTCGAGAAGGGCGCGGTGTCGGCGCGGGTGGGGATCACATCCACCTAAACCTAAGCCACCTACCAGCGGATGCCTTGGCAGAACGTCTGCCAGGTATTTCAGAAAGCGCGAAAATCTTTGCAGGTGTTGATGTGACCAAAGAACCGATCCCGGTTCTACCAACTGTTCACTATAACATGGGCGGCGTTCCCACGAACTATTGGGGTGAGGTGTTAAACCCATCTACTGATGATCCAAATGCAATCGTTCCTGGCCTTATGGCTGTGGGTGAGGCGGGCTGTGCTTCTGTTCACGGTGCGAACCGCTTGGGGTCAAACTCGTTGATTGACTTGGTGGTCTTTGGACGTGCCGCGGCGATCCGCGCGGGTCAGATCGTGGATGCCAATGCCACGAACCCCGTGCTGAACCAAGCTTCTGTTGATCAGGCCTTTGATCGTTTTGATGGATTGCGTCATTCCAATGGTGCATTGCCAACAGCAGATTTGCGTTTGGAAATGCAGCGCACCATGCAAGAGGATGCGGCGGTGTTCCGTACCTCTGAAACATTGGCGCAGGGCGTTGAAAAAATGACAGCGATTGCCGCGAAAATGGATGATATCCAAGTCACAGACCGTTCATTGGTTTGGAACAGTGATCTGATGGAAACATTGGAACTGACAAACCTAATGCCAAACGCGCTTGCCACAATCGCAGGTGCAGAAGCACGCAAAGAAAGCCGTGGCGCCCATGCGCATGAGGATTTCACAGAGCGTGATGATGACAATTGGCGCGTGCACACAATCGCGAAAGTCGAAGGCAAAGATGTCGATCTTAGCTATCGTCCAGTGATTGTTGATCCGCTGACCACAGAAGGTCAGGGTGGCATTTCGCTTGAAAAGATCGCGCCAAAGGTTCGCACATTCTAATGTCACTGCAGGCGCAATAATGACTTGTCCAGACCGATTTTAACGCCAGTTAAGGCATAGAAAGGAACTACGTTATGGTTCAATTTGCACTGCCCAAAAATTCCCGTGTGAAACGTGGAAAAACATGGCCCAAGCCAGAAGGCGCAACCAATTTGCGCAAATTTGATATCTATCGCTGGACGCCAGATGATGGTGAAAACCCACGCGTTGATACCTATTTCGTGGACATGGATACCTGTGGCCCGATGGTTTTGGATGCGTTGATTAAGATCAAAAACGAAATTGATCCAACCCTGACGTTCCGCCGGTCTTGTCGCGAGGGGATTTGTGGATCGTGTGCGATGAACATCGATGGGATCAACACATTGGCCTGTATCTATGGTATGGATGAAATTAAGGGCGATGTGAAAATCTATCCTCTGCCACACATGCCTGTGGTCAAGGATTTGATCCCTGATTTGACGCATTTCTACGCACAGCACGCATCCATCATGCCGTGGTTGGAAACAAAAACAAACCGTCCTGCAAAGGAATGGAAACAGTCGATTGAGGACCGCAAAAAACTTGATGGACTGTATGAATGTGTGATGTGCGCATCCTGTTCTACGTCCTGCCCATCCTATTGGTGGAACGGCGATCGCTATCTGGGCCCAGCAGCACTTCTGCATGCCTATCGCTGGATCATTGATAGCCGCGATGAAGCCACAGGTGAACGTTTGGATGAATTGGAAGATCCGTTTAAATTGTACCGCTGTCACACGATCATGAACTGTGCGAAAACCTGCCCCAAGGGTTTGAACCCCGCCAAGGCGATTGCCGAAATCAAAAAGATGATGGTGGAACGCACAATCTAAGGTATTTCGGATCACTTTCGTGATCCGACCAGCGCGGTCCCCCTTCGGGTGACCGCGCTTGTTATTTGGTTGATTGGTTGGTCTTCATAC
>JAKMGV010000060.1 GCA_022424725.1 Paracoccaceae bacterium | reverse complement strand
CTGAGGCAGATTGTCGTTTGGTTTTGTCAAATAAACGTTGTGCTTTGCTACCGTGTAATATGCGCCGTCACGTGCATCATCAGCCTCAGTTATCAGTTGTGTCAGGGTTTCAGGCCGTAAAAAATCATCAAGCTTTAGGACCCCATTGGTGTCCAATTGCGCCTTGCAAGCATGACGGAATCCCTCTGTTTGGATCGCATGGGCGTCCATATCAATATAGCGATTTAATTCGGACATGTTTCGTTCACCTCATCAGACATATAAACTGTACCTTAATTCCAATGTGAAGAATTTGAATGCCTATTTGCGACCGTCATCAGGAAAGACCGCCCAACAACGTTAATCGAAAATCTTAGAAATTGGATTGACAGGTGCCTGAAATTGATGACTATGCTGCCATCCGGTTTCGGACGATTAAGGCGGCTCTTGTGGATTTTGGGAGGAATTCATGATCGAGCCGCCTTCATCTTTTCTAGCTATGCAATAGTGATATGGCAGGTATGCAAATATAGCTCTGGCAAAATGCTGCACTGCAGCTATTTTCATAGTACGGCAGCAACCTCCCAGCTGCTTCGTGTGGTCAAAATACCTCCCTGTTTATGATACACGTTCAGAGAAGCCTCCGATTTTGCGGGGGCTTTTTTGTTTTTTATTTCGTGAATGAATAAGAGTGACGGGCGAATGCGATCTTTGAATACAACGGCTCATCGCCCGTCAGAGAACAAGATAAGACAGAAGTTTCGTAGCCAACAAAAAGGAGCCTTGTGTTCTCTGGCCGCTAACCGTGGCGACCTTTGCATCTATTTTTAGCGATGAACCTGTAATAAATACGGGTGGCGATGAAAAACGGATCACTTACAAATTTGTGTATCGACGAATATTTCCAAAATGTCCTAATCTTCTCATATAGGCCGCGCTGCTGCACGTTTAAAAATGAATTTTGATTAGGAATTTTTATGAACAATCTGTTTCCCGCAACGATGCTTTTTGCGCTGTTGTTGTTTCCCCAAAATCTCTCAGCGCAATCTGCAACCCACTGTCCAATGACAGGGGATGATGCAAATTGTGTCCGTGTTGTCGCCTGCATCGGGGATGAGGGGGTTGGTTCAACGTCGCGCCTTTGGGCGGGGCGAAGGGACATTTAGCGGAGCAACATCAACGGGTCTGATGTGTGAAAGAACGTGGATGTCGCGCAATGCGTTTGGGTTGGGTCAAGCAGATGTCATGTGTGAAGATGGTCGCAAGGGGCGCGTGTTTTATACCTATCAGGATGAATACACAGGCACAGCGGTGGGTCAGGGCGCGATGCATTCTGGTGAGAAGATAAAAATTTGGTCAGGCACAAATGTGTTGGAATATTTGCGCGGGGACACAGGCGAGCGGATTGCCTATCTTCCCTGTGATGGGGGTGCAATTTTGATGGGTTGAACACCCATCCTACATTCATGCTACCCCAATAAGGCCACCACATTCACGCGGCTATTTTTACAATCTTGAGCCTCCCCATCTGACCTGGTCCACCGCTATGTTTAGGAAACGGAGGACCGAGAATGGCGAACAAGCGACCGAAGCCGGAAATGTTGTTCCGTTGACCACTCGGAAACTAAAAAGTGGTTAATTTGTTATCAGTAAATTTTTAGGACCTATTTCAATGCAACCACTCCTACAAAGAAATCATTTAAATTTTGAACATGATTCAGATGATCATGAAGATGCACAAATTGAAAAACTCACGCCACGTGAACACGAAATTGCGCGGCTGACGACAAAAGGTTTTTCAAACAAAGAAATTGCAAGGATTTTGGAAATCAGCCCCCATACTGTGTCCAGGCATTTGCGGCGAAGTTTTGACAAATTGGGTGTACAAAAACGCGCCGCTTTGTCTGCAATTTTGGCTAAGGCCACGGTGCAGAACAAATGGGATCATGGACTACTAAGCTAATATATCACGGGACCTAAAAATGACCTTAGAACGGAGCGACATCGCTCCGTTTTTTTGCCTCACTCGGCGTTGAATGTGAACAGCGTTTGGTCGTCGATGGTATAGGTGTTGATGATCTCTGCCGCGCGCAGTGATGTCAGCCATGTTTCCAATTTGACCGCTAGGTCATGTTTTACGTGGGCGTGGCGTTGAGGATTAACAGATAAATAGGCGTATTGATTGAACAGGACAGGATCGCCAGAAAACTGGATACCCAGTCCAGTTTTGTTTTTGAAATTCAACCAGCTAGCGCGATCAGATAGGATATAGGCGCCCATGCCCGCTGCCGTATTCAGGGATGCGCCCATGCCAGCGCCCACCGCGCGATACCATGGACCCAAATCCTCATCCTTGATCCCTGTAGAGGACCAAAGTGAGAGTTCCTTTTTGTGGGTTCCACTGTCATCACCGCGACTTACAAACAGGGATTGAGAGGTTACAATTGCGCGAAGGGCTTCGGCGGCAGATTTTGCATCACGTATTTTCGCGGGATCATCTGTGGGGCCAATTATGACAAAATCATTATACATAATTTCACGACGATGCGTGCCATATCCTGCGGCGACAAAGGCCTCTTCCGCTTTTTGGGAGTGTACCAAAATCGCATCAACATCGCCTGCCTCGCCTAATCGGATAGCCTGACCTGTTCCCACGATCAGAAGTTGCACTTCAAGCCCCAGATCCGCTTGTATTGCGGGCAATAATTTTTCGCTAAGTCCCGAATTATTAAACGATGTTGTTACGGCCATCCGCATCATATCGGCGTTGGAATATGTGGCAAATGTAACTGTGATCAGCATAAGTAGGATACGGATCATAATACGATATCTCCTGCGATAAATTTTTGGGCGGCGTCCGTGGGGGGGGTGTCAAAGAATGCATTGGCCGCGCTATGGGCGTCGATTTGACCGTCTTTCATAAACAGAACACGGCTCGCCATGCGGCGGGCCTGACCGATGTTATGCGTTGACATGATGATTGTGGTGCCTGTGGATTGCGCCTCGCTTAGAAGGGCTTCAATCTCGACGGTCGCGGCCCCGTCTAGGGAGGCTGTGGGTTCATCCAAGAACAGCAGTTTAGGGGATGTGATCAATGCACGCGCAAGGGCGATTTTCTGTTTTTCACCGCCTGATAAAAACGGGGCAGGGCGGTCCATGTGGGCGCTAAGTCCGATCTTTGTTGCCCACGTTTGCGCACGCTCCATTGCGCTCTGTTTATCCTGCCTGTTAATCACCAGCGGATAGGCCAGATTTTCCAAAACACTGCGCCGCAACATGATGGGCGATTGAAAAACAAAGCTCTGCTGTTCTTGTGCTGTTTTTGCTGGTGTCGCAAATGTCACCTGTCCATTGGCCAATCGAATGATGCCATGCAGCGCCTTTAGCAGGGTTGTTTTGCCAGCCCCATTTGGTCCCATTAAAACGGTTATCCCACCTTCGCTGATCGTAAGGTTGATCGGACCAATAATATGTTTTTGACGAACTTTTACGGACAGGTTGCATGCATTCATGGGAAACATCACCAACGCCCCTCTCGTTCGGTTCGCCCAAGCCAGTGAGTTGTGAAATTCACGGCCAACGCCAAGGTGATCAGCACAAACCCCAAGGCCAGCGCCAATGCAAAATCCCCCTTGGATGTCTCCAGCGAAATCGCGGTGGTCAATACGCGGGTTGCATGATCAATATTGCCCCCAACAATCATGATGGCACCAACTTCGCCAATTGCGCGTCCAAATCCCGCAAGCGAGGCTGTCATCAACGCGCGCCGTCCATCCCACAACAATGTTTTTATACGCTGCCATTTCGAGGTGTTCATAGAAATCAGCAGATCATGATATTCTGACCACAACTCTCGCAAAGATTGATGCGCAATTGATGTGATTAGGGGCGTGATAATGATCACCTGGGCAATCACCATCGCGTGGGTGGTAAAGAGCAATCCTAAAACACCAAAGGGGCCAGAGCGGGACAGTAAAATATAAACGATCAGCCCCACAACGACAGGGGGCAATCCCATCAAGGCGTTCAGTGTTGAAATGATCAATCGGCGATATTTAAACCGACGCACCGCCAAAATGGCCGCCAAAGGCAAGGCGATCAGGCAGGAAACAAACAACGCACTAAGGGTGACACGCAAAGAGCGAAGCGAAATTTCCACCAAATCTGCATCCAACGTAAGCGTCAGCCAAATGGCCTGCTGGATGCCATTCCATAGGTCATTCATCAAGCGATCCGTGAATGGCGAACTGACCCAAATCTGCCTCGGGTGTGTCAATCACGCGGTAGGCTTCGTGCACACCGCCTTCGGATAATTCACGCACAACGGTGAGCAAGGTGTTGGGATCGTGATCATCACATAATTGTTGCATCTGACGAATTTCTTCGGATGCAACGGGGCGGGCGGCCTCGACATTCGGGGCGCCGTAATAAGTTACGAAATGCTCGGACAAGATGTCAGTTAGGTGATTAATTTCACTTTCTTCGATCTGGGTCACCGCCACAAATGTCACGCGTCCAAAGGTTTCCAATCCCAACCAACCGTTGGAAAACGCTTGGCGCGCTTTTCCGGTCAGATCCCCTTCACCCCAGTTTGAAAATTCAAAACCGCCCGAAATACACCATTCGCCCGTGCGCGCAGAATTTGCATAAACGCGGGTGTCGCTTTCATCAAAATGGATCGCTCGGGCCAATTTCATGATCTTAGTCCTTTAGTAGCTGTGTTAGGGGGAGCAGTACCGTCTCAGCACCTACGCGCAGCAGCAGGCCAAAGTTTTCGTCAACCCCAAGAAATGTGCCCGTTTTTCCATCGATATCGATGTCCTCGCCCATGCCATGCACCAACCCGCGCCATTCATCGTGCACGGGTTTCACCCCTTCGCCGTCCCAGCGTGTGATCCAATTTAGGGTGTGGCGTGCCCATGCTTCGATCAGGTTTGCGGCATCAACCTCTGCGCACCCTTCGGCGTAAAGCGCGGTTTCATCTGGTGTTTGCCCCATGTCTTGATGTGCGGGCCACAATGGAAGATCCAGTCCAATGCACAGCCAATCGGGTTGCTGATCTGCATCGGTCGTACTGGCCGCGATTTGGAACCCACCGCATTTTGCGCCGTTTATACGGATGCCGCCGTTCCATTCCAGATGTACGGCGACCTCGGGCGGGGCAAGTGCGCCAAGCGCATTTTGAAACCCAATGCCTGCCACGGGCAACATGGCCATCGCCTGTGTCAGCGCCACATCGGGCGCCAATACCAATGTTGCGCGTGCGCGATCGGCCTCTAAATTATACACGATTAAGCCTGCATCCACCCCCAAAGTGGCCTGCGCAATGGCCGTATCAAAGGGATCGCTGTCGCGTCCTTCGATAGCCATGCCTGTCATCAATGGGGGAAAGATCAGGTCTTGCATCAGGCTTGTCCCCGTTCAATCAGTTTACGCGCGATGCCGCGGAACACTTGGGATTGGGGATGGGATGGGTTTGACACCACAATCGGCGCACCGCTATCTGCGGCCAGGCGGATGTTCAGATCCAGCGGCACTTCAGCGAGCAGATCCACGCCCAATTTTTCGGCCTCTGCCTGAACGCCGCCATGACCAAATACATGTTCTTCATGTCCACAATTTGAACAGATATGGGACGACATGTTTTCGATCATACCATGCACAGGAACCTTCAGTTGCTGAAACATATCAATCCCCTTGCGCGCGTCGATCAATGCGATGTCTTGCGGGGTTGAGACAACAATTGCGCCATCGACATCGGCCTTTTGTGCCAAGGTCATTTGCACGTCCCCAGTGCCAGGGGGCAAATCGACGATCAACACATCCAACGCGCCCCATTGCACCTGAAACATCATCTGCTGCAATGCGCCCATCAGCATAGGGCCACGCCACACAACGGCCTGACCTTCGTTTGTCATCAGGCCGATGGACATCATCGTGACACCGTGATTGCGCATCGGCAGGATGGTTTTGCCATCAGGACTTGACGGACGGCCCGACACACCCAACATGCGGGGTTGCGATGGGCCATAAACATCTGCATCTAACAGGCCAACACGCCGTCCTTCTGCGGCTAAGGCGCAGGCCAAATTGGCGCTGACAGTTGATTTTCCTACGCCACCTTTGCCCGATGCAACGGCCAAAATGCGATCAACGCCTGGAACCTTTTCTGGGCCCTTTGGTTCGGCCTTTTTCTGCGTCTTTAGATCAGGTGGCGCACTGGCGGCCTTGTGCGCGGTCATCACTACAGAAATATCTGTAGCCCCCATGGACTTTAGCATTTCTTCGGCCTTGGTTTTGACGGGCATATAGGCCTCGGCCTGAGCTGGATCGATTTCCATCACAAAGCGGACATTTGCACCATCAACGTTCAGTGCGCGCATGGCGCCAGATGTGACAATGTCTGTGCCACCTTCTGGTGCGATATTTTTTAAGGCCTCTAAAACCTGCTCTCTTGTTAGGCTCAATTTAATCTTCCCCACGCTTGATTGTGCCGCTCACTTTATGAACCATTCCAAGAGACGCAATGCTAATTTCGGCCTGAATTTCATATTCGCCATTTTCTACGTCGCGCAAGGCCTCTTCGATGGCCTGTTGCGACGTAACACCAACCTGTTTCAGAAATTTTCGCATCGACATGTTGAAATTTTCGTTCATTTGTTCATCCTTTTAAGTAGTGCGCAAATCAAAGGAGTGTATCCAATGATCCGAACCATATGTTTGATTTTGACGACTATTGCTGTGACGTTGCCCGCCATGGGCGCTGCGCAAACCAATGATAATCCGAAACAGGTGCGTGTATTTGCCGACCCTGAATTTATCGAAAGTGGGTTGTTCAAATACCTTGCGCCCCGATTCACGTTGAAAACACAAGTGCGTTTGATCCTTGAGGAACAATCGGATGCGCAGGTTTCGATTGCGGTTGCCAGGGGACGCCCCATTGCGCAACGCGGGGATGTCATTTGGGCGGTGCAATTGATTGACGATGAACATCGTGGGGCCGAACGCTTTGTTGACTGGCTGCAGGGCGAGGTTGCGCAAAATACCATTTTGGCCTTTGCACCAGAAACGGGCGACCGGTTTGTTATTCCAGAGGTTCAAAATACGATTGAACAGGTGGTCAACTTTAAGGGCGATGCTACGCTGGGATTGCAGGTTGCGCAGGCACAATGTTCGCGCTGTCACGTTGTGGATGACAATCGCATGGGCGCGATTGGGTCGACACCATCGTTTTTCGCCTTGCGCACATTGGCCGACTGGCCACAACGTATGTCGGGGTTTTATTTGTTGAATCCACATCCCGCCTTTACCGTGGTTCAGGATGTGACTGATCCATTTGACCCAAATCGCCCACCGCCCATCGTTCCGATCAAAGTCACGTTGGATCAGATCGACGCGCTGTTGGCCTATATGCAGGGGCTTCAACCCGCTGATTTGGGGGCACCGATTAAACATCAGTGATCATCGCGATCTGAATAATAATCTGCCGTGGTGCGCACGCGTGGGCGCTCCTTAGCGGCAAAAGGATTATCCGTGCTGTGGAATTGTGCATTCACGCGGCAATCCCCACACATTTGAACCAGTTTCAACGCATCTGGATTGGCAAATGCCCCAACACCCGATGAAAGCTTTTCGGTGATCCGCTCGATTGAGGATTTTACCCCGAACAGCGCCCCACATTCGATGCAGGCAAAGGGTTCTTCCTCATTCAAAACAGTTTGTTCCAGCGCTTGTGTCCCAAGGTTAAGGCGCGGTTCATAGGTGATCGCGTTTTCAGGACAGATGTTTGAACACAAGCCACATTGCAAACATGCATCCTCTTGAAACAAAAGCTGTGGTTTATCAGGGTTTTCACCCAGTGCGCCAGAGGGGCATAGGGATACACAAGACAGGCACATGGAACAGCTATCTGTATCCACCAAAACCGCGCCATAGGGGGCATCCTCAGGCAACGACAAAATTTTGTCGTCGCCATGTAATGCGCGCGCAGCAGAACGTGTCACCTGTCGGCGCGATCCCATGGCCAGAATAGGTGTTTCAACGATGATATTGAGCTTGCTTTCTGACAAAGCTGCGGTCATCTGATCGGGGTCTGGTGTGTCGATGATATGGATGTGTTCGCCAGCAATAGCTGTTGCCAAGGCAACTTCACGACCAATGGCCACCTGATCTGCTGTGGGGCTTAGCAGAATATGAACATCCCCAAATCCTGACGCGAGCGCGCCCAAGGCCTCGGCATGTCCAAAAGAACTAATTGCTTCAATCTCGATCGGTAACATGTTTGCGACCAAACCATCACCAAATCGTGCTGCCATTGCAATCATGTCGCGCCCATGGGAGTCATGAACTAGCAGGCGGGGTTGAGGATGATCGCCCGCAACTTTATTGTACCCGTCCATCAGTGCTTGAATGCGGCGCAATGTTGTGCTTGACGGATCGGCTTCGTAGGTGATTGACCCAGAGGGACACAATGCGGCGCAGGCCCCGCATCCCGCACAAATGGCAGGATCAATTTCAACAAAATCACCGGCCGAGGTGATGGCCCCCGTGGGGCAAATATCCAAACAATTTGAACAGGCAGATTTCTGTGCGCGTGAATGGGCACACAGGCTGGGTTCTGTCTTCACGAACAACGTTTTTTCAAATGTACCCACCATGTGCGACGCCTTCAGTATTGCCTTGGCGACAGAGGGTGCGTGGGATGCATCGACCCACAGGTACCCATCCCGTTTTTCATGTGCAGGGAACAGCGGCGTCCCGCCCCGCAAATCCAAAATGATGTCACAGTGCGATTGTCCACCTTGGCGCGATACACTCCATTCATGTGTGCCATGCCCCGTTGGATCCAACTGTTGC
This sequence comes from Paracoccaceae bacterium, assembly GCA_022424725.1. Taxonomy (GTDB): domain Bacteria; phylum Pseudomonadota; class Alphaproteobacteria; order Rhodobacterales; family Rhodobacteraceae; genus HIMB11. The sequence continues at coordinate 728 of JAKMGV010000060.1, read as the reverse complement.
AATGCATCGATTGTCACTTCGAAATTTCCAAGCGTCCCTGTCGCACGACGTAAGTTGCCAGCTATTATGTCATAGTTCCGCGATGGCATGTCGCCGGTTGGGTTTGGTACTAACAATGTGACAGAAAGGTATTCAGACAATTGTTCCGCGACACCCGTTTCTGTTGCGTCGTTGGACAGGATCAAACAGACCCCCTCTGACGCTACATCCATTGTTTTTTGCGCAGGGCGCGGAACAAGCGCCTCGGCCACTAATGCGGACATTTTGGGAAGTTTTGAGGCCTTGTCCGCCGACCATCCCGCTCGATCGCGCAGATCCAAGAGGGGGGGCATGGGGACCTCTAATTCGTCGGCAAGCGCCTGAAACGTGCGCCACTCTTGCGTGCAACACAGGATTGCTTTGCCGTCGGTGACGGCTTTTGCGGCCGAGTCAATCTGACTTGTGCACATCGCCGTGTGTACCTGCGAACATGCCAGTCCAGTGACTTCGGATAGGTCTTTTGAGTTCAGGTGATTGGTTCCAGAACAATCGCATAATATCAGTGACTTATCCATTTCATCTCCCGGTGCTAAAGGTCGGATTTCTGTCCGACTTTACGCGTTATTTTCGCGCTGATTTTTCGACGAATTCATCGTGTCCAGCGGCGCTTTTTGTTGGGATAGAATTGAGATGATTTTCAGAAATGACAAGAGCCCTTTGATTTGATTCCGAAAGCATCGGCGATTGAT
>JAKMGV010000192.1 GCA_022424725.1 Paracoccaceae bacterium | reverse complement strand
GCGGACCAAACGTTTTCCAAGGATATTGGCGCATGCCTGAAAAAACGGCCGAGGATTTCCGTGATGATGGGTTCTTTATCACGGGTGACATTGCCAAGTTTGATCAGGATGGATACATCACCATCATCGGCAGGTCCAAGGATTTGGTGATTTCGGGCGGCTACAACGTTTATCCCAAAGAGGTTGAGTCCGAAATTGATGATCTGGACGGCGTGAATGAATCCGCTGTCATCGGCGTACCCCATCCCGATTTTGGCGAGGCGGTCGTGGCTGTTGTCGTGCCCAAATCAGGTGTGACCATAGAGGCCGACCAAATCATTTCGCCATTGCAACAGCGATTGGCAAAATTCAAATGCCCAAAAACCGTGTTCTTTGTTGATGCCCTGCCCCGCAACACAATGGGCAAGGTACAAAAAAACGAATTGCGCAAAACATACGCGAATACGTTTCAGGCATAAGACAAAGGTACACCAATGACACAAACGCCCATTCCCTATCTGTTCATGCGCGGTGGCACATCGCGCGGGCCCTATTTCAATCGCGCAGATTTGCCCGAGGATTTGGATGATTTGGCGCGTGTTTTGGTTGCCGTTGTCGGATCAGGTCATCCACTAAACATCGATGGGATCGGTGGTGGCAGCGCGGTCACGACCAAGGTTGCCATGCTATCCAAATCGGACGATGACTGGGCCGATATCGATTATTTCTTTGCCCAAGTATCGGTCGAGGATGGTTTGGTTGATTTCAAACCCACCTGCGGCAACATCCTGTCAGGTGTTGGGGCGGCGGCGATTGAATTGGGCCTATATCCTGCGCAAGCGGGCGAAACCGAAATCAAAATTCGCGCGGTGAACACGGGCGCGCGGATTGTCACGCGCGTTCAAACGGACGGCCACGCCCCGATTTATGATGGGGATTTCGCGGTTGATGGGGTTCCGGGCACCGCCGCGCCCGTATCGTTGGATTTCATGCAAGTGGCGGGGTCATCCACGGGCGCCTTCCTGCCCACAGGAAACATCATTGACACCATAAACGGGATTGATGTGACCTGTATGGATGTTGCCATGCCCATGGTGATGGCGCGCGCCGCTGACTTTGGTCTGACAGGGCATGAAACCCGCGAAGAGTTGGACGCAAACCGAGCCTTCTTTGATCGGATGGAGGCTATTCGTATTCAGGCGGGCACATTAATGGGCATGGGGGATGTGACAAGATCTGTCACCCCAAAATTCGGACTTGTCGCGCCTGCTGTTCAGGGCGGAACATTGGCGGTGCGGTATTTCATGCCATGGACAACCCACCCAACGGTTGCCGTGACGGGCAGTCAATGTTTGGCATCCTGCGCACTCACCCCCGGTTCTGTCGCAGATGGATTGGTCACTCCGCCAGCAAAAGGACCGCTGACCGTGACATTGGAACACCCGATGGGATTGTTGGAGGTGATTATTGACTATGACATTACAGATGGAGCGTTCAACCATATCTCGGCAGGATTGATGCGCACCTGCCGCAAAATCGCCAAGGGCGAGGTCTTTGTGTCGAAATCAATTTGGGACAATACATAATGAAAGTTGCGATTTTAGACGACTGGTTTGATACATTGCGTGGCCTACCCTGTTTTGCAAAGTTGGACGGGTTGGATGTGACGGTGTTTACCGACCATGTTGCTGATGTGGACGCATTGGTCGACCGCCTGCGCCCATTTGATGCGGTGGTGCTATTTCGCGAGCGCACTGCGATGAACGCGGCCCTTTTGGACAAATTGCCCAACCTGAAACTAATCTCTCAGCGCAGTGTTTATCCACATGTGGATCTGGACGCATGTAATCGCAATGGTATCTTGCTGTGTTCCAACATGGTGCATGGCGACAACAGCTTTGCCGCGCCTGAATTGACATGGGCCCTGATCATGGCCGCGATGCGCAAAATCCCCCAGCAGATGAATAATATGCGCGCAGGCCATTGGCAATTGGGAGTTGGGAAAACAATCCATGGGCGCACTTTGGGTCTCTATGGCTATGGTCGGATTGCCAAAATCGTCGAAGGTTACGCCAAGGCATTCGGCATGAATGTCATCTGGTGGGGATCAGAGGATGGTCGCGCACGCGCCGCCGCAGATGGCAAAACCATCGCCGACAGCCGTGAGGCGTTTTTTGCAACCCCTGATGTTGTGTCCATTCACGTACGCCTAAAACCCACGACCAAGGGCATGATTACATCCACAGATTTAGGGCAAATGCGTCAGGACGCTGTTTTCGTGAACACATCACGCGCGGGATTGATCGAAGATGGCGCATTGTTAGACGCGCTAAATGCGGGTCGACCGGGCATGGCCGCACTTGATGTGTTTGATCGCGAACCCATCACATGGGACAATGATCCGATTGCCAATCATCCAAATCTGATTTGCACGCCTCACATTGGGTTCGTGACCGAAGATGAATTTGAACTACAATTTGCAGACATCTTTGATCAGGTCGCCGCATTCGCCAACGGGGCCCCGATCCACATGATCAATCCACAGGTTTGGCAGGGTTAATCACCCCGAATACGAGGTAGCAATTCATCCACCAAACTCTGCAAATCGCGCCCCTGTTTCGTGGCGGCGCGATCAACGGTCTTGTCTGCAATCATGCGTTGCCAACGCGCACTTCCCCGCGACAAATCATTGGGCAGTCCCAGATCGGCAACCATTTTTGCCACTTCATCCATTTCGGCAGCACGACGCACACCATGGGTCATACTGCGTTCAAAATTATAGGTCGCGCGCTGTTGCACATCTATTTTCGGATGACCGTCGCGCAGGGATGGAAACACCTCGTCCACCACATCTGCAGCATAGGCCGCCAATGCGCATTCGGCCGTCAGTGCTTCAAGGCCCTTTACCATGATCGAACGCACCATTTTGATCGAGGATGCGCGTCCAACGGCCCCTTCGATAATCCGAAATTTCAGTGATAGAGTGCTTAACAGGTCCGATACATCGTGGCTCCAATCGCCTGAAATTAGCAGAGGAACGTCAAGTTGTTTTGGATAAACGGGCTCCATCACGGCAACATCCACATAGCACAGATTGTGGTCTGCCATAATCCCTGCAGACACCTGTTTTGATGAAGGTGCACAAGAATTCATGTCCAGAAAATAGGCCCCTCGTTTCATCAGGGGGGCCGCCGCACGCGCTGCCATAATCGCCTGATCCGCAGTCACCGTGGAAAACACAATATCCGCAATAGAAACAGCATCCTGCAACGTTTCGCAATGTGCGATCCCGAATGTCTTGGCCCGTTTTAAAATCTCGTCCGCGGTTTCGGGCTTCGTCGTTTTTATATCGAACGCCGCAATATCGCCTGCGCGATCTGCGCCCCACCCTGTGATAAAAGCGCCTGCAGCCTCACCCAAACCAATAAATGCGATGCGCACATGATCCTCCAATCTTTGTCCATTGACACAAGGCTAGCACAGCTGTTCGAATTGTCAGGAAAAGATTTGACGCAAGCTATCAAACTTCTAAATTTCAAAGTGTTAATTCGGAGTAATGCATGTCCCGCCTTTCCCTACCCCCTTATGACCATCTAAGCACCGATCAAAAGCGCGTTTATGACGATATCGCCGCGGGTCCACGGGGGTCTGTGCGGGGGCCTTTGGCAATATGGCTAAATCGTCCAGAATTGGCCGACGCAGCGCAAAGTTTAGGACGGTATTGTCGATATGACTGCAGCCTGCCTAAAAAACTGCGCGAATTGGCGATTTTAACGACCGCGCGTATTTGGGATGCAGAATTTGAATGGGCGGCCCATGTGGATCATGCGCGTGAT
>JAKMGV010000191.1 GCA_022424725.1 Paracoccaceae bacterium | reverse complement strand
GGGCTGGCTTGTGGGGGGACCATTCGCATTTTGGTGGAGCCCATTGGCGATGTAATGCCCGTATCCCTTTTGGAACAATTGGTTGAGGCACGCGCAACCCGCCGCGCCGTTGCCTATGTTGTGAATGTGAAAACGGGAGCGCGTGCGCTTGTGTCCGACGGGTATGATGCGCGTTTCCGAATGGATCGTTCTGGATTTGAAGAAGATCAAGAGACATTTGTTGGTATTCATAATCCCCCACTGCGCATGGTGATTGTGGGGGCTGTGCATATTGCACAAGCCTTGGTCCCGATGGCGCGAATTGCGGGATTTGATCCCTATCTGATAGATCCGCGCGAAAGTTTTGGATCATCCGCGCGTTTCCCCGATACCCCAATTCTGGATGATTGGCCCGATGAGGCCATGGAAAAATTAGGGGCCGATGCGCGCACGGCCTTGGTGTTGTTGACGCATGATCCCAAGCTGGATGATCCTGCATTGGAAATCGGGTTAAAGTCCGATTTGTTTTACATCGGTGCGCTGGGATCATCACGCACCCATGCCAAACGTGTGGACCGTTTAAGTGCGCTTGGGTTTACGGATGAGCAAATCGGGCGCATTCATGGGCCCGTTGGGTTGAATATCGGTGCAGCCACCCCTGCGGAAATCGCCGTTTCGATCATGGCCGAGGTTTTGTCCCAACTGCGGGTCCCAAAATGAAGTTTGGGAAATTCGACGTCGACGGGGCCGCGGGCGCAATATTGGCGCATTCAATACAGACGCCCAACGGTCGTATGCGCAAGGGTATTGTGATCGGCGCGGACGACATAGCTGCGCTGAAATCTGCGGGGATCACATCGGTGACAGCGGCACTGTTGGAGCAGGGCGATATCCATGAAAATGATGCGGCCCAACACTTTGCTCAGGCGATTTGCCCTGATCCGCAGGCGGTTGGCCTATCCCTAACCGCGCCATTTACGGGACGTGTGAATATGATCGCGGATGGGCCCGGCGTGGTGCAACTGGACGCCGCGCGCCTGATTGCGGCAAATTCTGTTGATCCAATGATTTCGGTCGCAACGGTTCCTGAATTCCAACAAATGACGACGGGCGGTTTGGTCGCAACGATCAAAATCATCAGCTATGGTGTTCCCCAAGCGAAATTGGATGAGGCCTGTGATTTGGCCCGCGACAGTATTCGCATGTCTGCACCAAAATTACGCTCTGCCGATCTGATCATATCGGATACAGACGGCGGGGCTGGTGACAAAGGCAAAGAGGCAATCGCAGCGCGGTTGGATATGCTGGGTGTCACGTTGAACAGCGTCCAAATGGTACCCCATGACGCCGAAAACATTGCGGCGGCGATCACAACATCACAGGCGGATTTGGTTATGATCCTGTCAGGGTCGGCCACATCAGATTGGGCGGACGTGGCCCCGACCGCCGTTTCGCAGGCAGGGGGTAACGTGCATCGGTTTGGCATGCCTGTGGACCCCGGGAATTTATTGTTCCTTGGCAGTATCGGGGCAAAACCCGTTATCGGTTTGCCAGGGTGCGCCCGATCCCCTGCATTGAACGGGGCGGATTGGGTTTTATCACGCGTGGTCTGTGGATTGGATGTAACGGATGCGGATTTCGCGCAGATGGCGATTGGCGGATTGCTAAAGGAAATTCCAACGCGGCCACAACCACGCCGTCCCAAGTCCCGCACAAAATAAAACGCGGCCCTGAGTAGGGCCGCGCGAAATTCTTAAAAATGGAATGGTGATTATTTGGCAGCCAATGGGCCAATCATCATAGTCATTTGGCGACCTTCCATTTTTGGCATGTTTTCAACCTTGCCATAGTCTTTTACGTCGCCTGCAACGCGGTGCAACAATTCACGTCCCAAATCCTGGTGGGCCATTTCACGACCACGGAAACGCAGAGTGATTTTCACCTTGTCGCCTTTTTCAAGGAACTTCAGCACAGAGCGCATTTTAACCTCATAGTCGTGGGTGTCGGTGCCAGGACGGAACTTAACCTCTTTGACTTCGATGATCTTTTGCTTTTTGCGCGCCTCAGATTCGCGTTTTTGTTGTTCGTATTTGTACTTGCCGAAATCCATGATTTTACACACGGGCGGCATCGCATTTGGTGAAATTTCAACCAAATCCAATCCGGCTTGATCGGCCAAATCCATTGCTTTTGCTGGGGAAACTACACCGACATTTTCGCCATCTGCGCCGATTAGGCGAATTTCGAGTGCTTTGATACGGTCATTTACGCGTGGACCGGTGTCGCGCGACGGAGGCGCGTTGTGAGGCTTACGAGCTATTGTTTTGTTCCTTGTTTAATTAAAATTGCGTGGGCAACTTAACCACGGAGCCCTTTGTTTTCAAGCGTTAATACTGTAAAAGCCAGACCAAAGTGCGGCTTTTTTCACGTGGGGCGACCATAGGGTCACAGTTTTCAGGGGCGTTACCCAACAAAGGCCTTTTCTACTACATATTCCGCAGGTTCCGAATTGGCGCCCTCGCGCAGGCCATAGCTTTCAAGGATTTCTTTGATATCTGTGTTCAATCCAATCGATCCGCACACCATCGCGCGGTCTTTGTCAGGGCCGAAATCGGTCACATCCAAATCGCCAAACAATGTCCCATCCTTGATCAATGTTGTGATCCGCCCCATCTTGGGGCTGTCTTCGCGGGTAGTGGTTGGATAATAGACCAACTTTTGCAGGTTTTTCGCGCCCACCAATTCGGCCATCAATTCATCGTTTTTGACCTGATCCACCAGTTGGCGACCATATTCCAATTCCGCAACTTCGCGGCAGGTGTGTGTCAGGATGATTTGGTCATAGTCTTCATAGGTTTGCGGTTCACGAATAAGCGAGGCAAAGGGCGCAATACCCGTACCCGTTGCGAAAAACCACAAACGGTTTCCCGGCAGCAGCGCATCGTGAACCAATGTGCCCACTGGTTTGGGGCGCAAAATGATCTGATCCCCTGATTTGATATGCTGTAACCGACTGGTCAATGGGCCATCTTGGACCTTGATCGAATAAAATTCTAATTCGTCATCCCACGCGGGGGACGCAATAGAATAGGCACGCAAAAGCGGTTTTCCATCATCTTTCAACAGGCCAATCATCACAAATTCACCTGATCTGAAACGCAGGGATTGTGGACGGCTGACACGGAAGGAAAAAAGACGATCAGTCCAGTGTTTCACGTCTAGTACCGTTTGTGCGTCTGGCAGGGTTGGAACTTTGGTGGCAGTCGTGGTTGTCACGGGGGTATACTCTGTCATGTTTAGTTGTCACTTTGCTTTTACGCGGTTTTGTTGGAATTGGCTAGGCGCTTTTGCGCAGACGTGTTTGATAATCATGCGCGGACCAATTTGATCGAAACAGCCACTCCGCCTCTGGTTGGCGCGTTGCAAGGGCCTTGGACACCTCAATATCATCAAACCCGCTGCGCCGCGCCATTGCATACTGATCGGAAATCACGTGACCATAGGCACGCAAATGCCCCGAAAACCCCATTAGGCGTAAAATACGTGCAAGGCTAAATCCCCGACCATCCGCAAAGGACGAAAATTCGATGCGAATAAGCGTTAGGGTATCCAAATAGTCACTGAGCGTGTTCAAATCTTGATCCGCGGATATATCAAGTGTGCGAGTCTCCGTACTTAGGGTGTCCGCACGTTCATATGTGACTTTCTGCTCAGGGATTGAAAACCCCTCATCATTGATGATCACGGTCATGTCATATCCTCTGCAGGTATTGGTAATTTTGTTTCGAAATGTATGCCGCATTCGGTTTTTGCGCACCCTTGCCAACGACCTGATAGCAC
>JAKMGV010000190.1 GCA_022424725.1 Paracoccaceae bacterium | reverse complement strand
CGTCCGATTGCGAAAATCGGGACGTAAAGGTCCATGGGAATACCGTGCAACTGGTAAACAACACCAGAATAGAAATCCACGTTCACGTTCAGGCCGTGGCGGGCATAGGGTTTCATGGCATCAACCACACCCTGTAGGATTGCGTACCATTCTGGTGCCCCCATTTCTTCGCCCAATTTGCGAACACCTTCGCGCATGTGGCGTGCGCGGGGGTCTTCGGCGCGATATACGCGGTGACCAAACCCTGTGACGGCCTCGCGATTTGCACGCTTGGCTTTTACATAGGCGGCGGCATTTTCTGGGGTGCCGATTTCCTGCACCATTTTCATCACGTCCTCGGCCGCACCACCATGTGCAGGACCCGCCAGTGTCGACAGGGCCGTCACGATGGCACCGTGCAAATTCGCCTCGGTTCCGATTGTAACACGTGCGGCAAAGCTGGATGCGTTTGATCCGTGCTCTGCGTGTAGGATAAAGTCCACATCTGCCAAACGCGCGGCATCATCCGATGGTTTTTCCCCCTTTAGCATCCAGAGCCAGTTGGCCGCATGAGACAGCGTTTTGTCCGCGGCAACGGGTTCCAAACCATTGCGAACGCGATCATGCGCTGCGATGATCATGGGCACTTGGGATGTCAGTTTGATGCCGTTTTCAATGAAGGCGTCGACAGAAACGTCTTGGCTTGTCGGGGTTAGGGCGGCCAGTGCAGATGTTGCCGTGCGCAAAACATCCATTGGATGGCCGTCTTTGGTTGCGCGAATGACATCGTAAACGGATGCGGGCAATTCACGTGCGTCTTTCAGTTTCGCATCAAAATCTGCCAGTTCTGCTTGCGTGGGAAGGTCGCCATAGATCAGCAGATAAGAGACTTCTTCAAATGTGGATTGCGTCGCAAGTGCGTCGATGGAATATCCACGATAGCTCAGGGTGCCTGCCGACCCGTCGATATGGCTCACGGCGGAGCGTTCGAAATAAATGCCTTTAAGGCCACGGTTGATCTTGACGTTTTCGCTCATTGCTGGCTCCTTTCACAAAACGGAGGCGATATGACGGTACTTGAAACTTCACGCGCATCTGCGCGCACAAGACCGCTAAGAGTGGTTTTCCCAGAACTTGGGGATGATGAACGCGTGGCAGAGGCCGCGCGGATTTTAGAAACAGATGGTTTGGCGCATCCCATGGGATTGTCAGATCCAACACCCGAGCAAATGGCGGCATTGGTTGAAGGGCGCGGTATGAAAGAAGCCATCGCCAAACGCATGTTGAATAAGCCGCTGTATCGTGCCGCCGCAATGGTTGCCGCAGGCGAAGCCGATGTCATGGTCGCAGGGGCAGACAGCCCCACACGCCGCGTGATCGAGGCCGCGTCAATCGCGATTGGGTTGGACGAAGGCGTACACATGCCATCGTCATTTTTCTTGATTTGTTTTCCAGATGGGCGCGAATTGATATTCGCCGACTGCGCGGTCAATGTTTCGCCCAATAGCGATGAATTGCTTAGCATCGCCATGGCCTCTGAAAATACCGCTGCGCGTTTGTTGGGTGCGGCCAATGTTGCGATGTTGTCATTTTCAACGGGCGCATCGGGCACAGGCGAAAGCGTTGATTTGGTGCGCGAAGCGGCAGAGGCAGGCGGATACATCGGCCCAATCCAGGCAGATGCCGCGTTGAATGCAACAATCGCTGCGAAAAAGGGGTTGGGACAAGGGGATGCGAATGTGCTGATTTTTCCTGATCTGAACTCTGGCAACATTGCATACAAGCTCTGCCAAGAATTGGCAGGCGCCCAAGCGATTGGACCATTTTTACAAGGTTTCAAAAAACCTGTCTGTGATCTCAGCCGCGGGGCAACTGTTGATGATATTGTTGCTGGTGCGATCATTACATCCGCCATGTTTGCCGATTAAAGGTCTGGCCAATTCTCGGCTGCGTCGTTCGTAGCATTTTGAAAACCGCGCCCCATTCGGGCGCGGTTTATTTCGTTCAGGGTTTGTTTAAACCGCTGTTTGTTTGCGCATGTCTGCCGCGTCGATACCAGCGACAGCTACTGGTTTCTTCATCGCGTCACGGCGGAATGGTTCCCCCAATTCTTGGTTGATCATTGCTTCGATCAATGTGGTGATACCGTTTTCCATTTGGTCTTTGACCGCCTGATGCAGTGCCTCGGTCAATTCATCCATTGTGCGCGCCACAACACCCTTTAGACCACAGGCCTGTGCGATACCGGCGTAGGACACTTGTGTATCCAATTCCGTGCCAACAAAGTTGTCGTCAAACCATAGGGTTGAGTTCCGCTTTTCAGCACCCCATTGGTAGTTACGGAACACGATTTGCGTCACCGCAGGCCATTCGCCACGGCCAATCGCAGTCAATTCATTTACCGCGATACCAAAGGCACCGTCACCCGCAAAACCAACAACAGGCACATTTGGCTGACCAATTTTTGCGCCAACAATCGCAGGTAGGCCATAGCCACATGGGCCGAATAGGCCAGGTGCCAAATATTTGCGGCCCTCTTCAAATGCAGGATAGGCATTGCCGATTGCACAGTTGTTGCCGATGTCGGACGAAATGATCGCCTCGGTCGGAAGAGCAGATTGGATCGCGCGCCATGCCATGCGTGGGCTCATCCAGTCTGGTTTGTCTGCTCGTGCACGCTGATTCCATGTTGTGCCAGGATCGTCGTCTTCATGATCCATAGAGCTAAGCTGCTGCGCCCAACGTGATTTTTTCTCGGCAATCTTTGCCTTACGCTCGGCGCGACCATCATCGCCTGCTGACTCCGATAGGCGGTCCAAAATACCACTCGCCGCTTTTGCCGCATCCGCGATGATACCAACTGACACTTTTTTCGTCAGACCAATGCGATCTGGGTTGATGTCAACCTGAATGATTTTTGCATCCGCTGGCCAATATTCCATGCCATAGCCTGGCAAAGTTGAGAATGGGTTCAATCGTGTACCCAGACAAAGAACAACATCTGCTTCACTGATCAATTCCATGCCCGCTTTTGATCCGTTATAGCCCAATGGACCTGCGAACAATGGGTGTGATCCTGGGAATGCGTCATTGTGTTGGTATCCAACACAAACAGGCGCGTCCAAACGTTCGGCCAATGCGCGTGACGCATCAATGCCGCCTTGTGACAGAACAACACCTGCGCCGTTTAGGATCACTGGGTTCTTCGCATTTGACAAAAGCTCAGCTGCCTGAGCAATCGCCTGTTCACCACCAGATGGGCGTTCAAATTCGACGACTGCAGGAAGTTCCACATCAATCACTTGTGTCCACATGTCGCGTGGGATGTTCAATTGCGCGGGCGCTGATGCGCGTTTCGCGTTCATGATCACACGGTTCAACACCTCGCAAACGCGAGACGGATCACGAACCTCTTCCTGATAGGCGACCATGTCTTCGAACAATTTCATTTGTTCAACTTCTTGGAAACCACCCTGGCCGATTGTTTTGTTGGCAGCCTGTGGTGTCACCAACAACAACGGTGTGTGGTTCCAATATGCTGTTTTTACGGCTGTCACAAAGTTTGTGATACCTGGGCCGTTTTGCGCAATCATCATGGACATTTCGCCAGTTGCGCGTGTGTATCCATCCGCCATCATGCCCGCGGATCCTTCGTGTGCACAATCCCAGAATTGAATGCCCGCTTGTGGGAACAAATCCGAAATTGGCATCATGGCTGAACCAATGATACCGAATGCATGTTCAATACCGTGCATTTGCAGAACTTTTACAAATGCTTCTTCTGTTGTCATTTTCATGAATGCGACTCCTGATGGGCGCGTGAAATACGCGGTTTTCCTTGG
>JAKMGV010000059.1 GCA_022424725.1 Paracoccaceae bacterium | reverse complement strand
CTCTATATAGCGACATTCAAGAATAATTTTGCGACGCATATGTCCCTTATAGGAAACAGAAATCATGTATCAGGTCACGCTTATCGGTGCGCCAAACCAAGAAAGATTGAATATGACAGTGCTGGATTCCTTGCGCCATGCATGGGGTGGGGGCGATGCGGTTTGGTTGTCGCATGCAGAGGCCGCCGAGTTTCCGATTGAAACCGTCCCAAGCAATCAGTGGCAGGTGTGGCAAGAGTTTCAAAACATGGGCATTGATATGGTTGTCCAACCTGCATCTGAGCGGCGCAAAAAGATGCTGTTGGCGGATATGGACAGCACCATGATCCAACAAGAATGTATAGATGAATTGGCCGATGAAGTGGGTGTTGGGGATCGTGTAAAAGAGATCACAGCGCGGGCCATGAATGGTGAATTGGATTTTGAAGCGGCACTGGATGAGCGTGTTGCGCTGTTGGCGGAACAGCCTGCGAGTATCATTGATAAGGTTCTGAAAACACGCATAAAATTGATGCCTGGTGGGCGCACATTGATCGCGACCATGAAGGCAAATGGGGCCTATGCCGCATTGGTGTCTGGGGGGTTCACAGCCTTCACAAGTCAGGTCGCAGAGACCCTTGGATTTGATGAACATCACGCCAACACTCTCTTGATAAATGGGGATAATTTAAGTGGTAAAGTCGCGCGCCCAATATTGGGTAGAGAGGCCAAAGTAGAGCAGTTGGAAAAGATTACGGCCAAGTTGGGATTATCAGAAAATGATGTGATCGCCGTTGGGGATGGCGCCAATGATTTGGGCATGTTGGGGCGTGCGGGAACAGGTGTGGCACTGCATGCAAAACCCGCAGTTCAGGCGGAATGCGATGTGCGTGTGAACAACGGCGATTTGACGGCCCTGTTGTTTTTACAAGGCTATTCTCGGGACGAATTTTGCGGTCTGTGAAACGTCGGTATCGTGTCGGTATTACGTCGGTGCGAGAACGGTTAGGTGCGCGACGCTCGTGCTGAGCACATCGCCCCGCCCACCTTCCCGTAACAGGTTGGTGATCGGTTCTTGATGCTCGATGAAATTCGCTTAACTTATGAGGCCAGTGAAGAGGAGATCATCATGAGTGCAGGCTATTTCAAAGATCCAGATGCGATCGCGCGGTTAAGCGATGAGGAATTTTGGGTAACCCAAGAAAGTGGAACTGAGCGGCCCGGGACGGGTAAGCTTTTGAATAATAAAGAGCCCGGGATTTATGTGGATATTGTGTCTGGTGAACCCCTATTTGCATCTTCTGATAAATTTGAGAGCGGATGTGGGTGGCCCAGTTTTACCAAACCGATTGAAGCGGCACATATAAACGAGTTGCGTGATACAACGCATGGCATGATCCGTACCGAAGTGCGCAGCACGCATGGGGACAGCCATTTGGGTCATGTATTCCCGGATGGTCCGCAGGATCGTGGTGGATTACGCTATTGCATCAATTCCGCATCGCTTCGCTTTGTGCCGAAGGATGACATGGAAGGTGAAGGCTATGGCGTCTATTTGGACCAAGTGGAGGACTAAGATGGAAATGGCGGTATTTGCAGGTGGATGTTTTTGGGGGATGGAGGACTTAATCCGTCGCATCCCTGGGGTTCACAAAACACGTGTTGGGTACACGGGGGGCCATGTGGACAACCCAACATACCGATTGGTTTGCACAAAAACGACAGGGCATGCAGAGGCGGTCGAGATCGAGTTTGATCCATCGCTTGTCAGTTATCGAAAATTGTTAGAGTTCTTTTTCCAAATCCATGATCCAACAACGATGGACCGCCAGGGAAACGATATAGGTGACAGCTATCGCTCGGAAATTTTTTATACAAGTGATGCGCAAAAAGAGATGGCCGTAAAAACGATTGCGGATGTGAACGCCTCTGGTTTATGGCCGGCTCCTGTCGTTACCAAAGTGTCGCCTGCGGTTACATTTTGGGAGGCAGAGCCAGAGCATCAGGATTATTTGGTGCGTCATCCGAACGGCTACACCTGTCACTTTCCCCGTGCGGATTGGGTTTTGCCAAGCGTGGGTGCAGAAACCTAGGTAAACACAATGACCGTTGCGTGTTATCTGGCGCGGCGGTCACAAATCCACGCTTTGGGCCAGCGCATAGATTGGCGCAAGCATATAGCGGCGAAACCGCCCCAGCGGAAATTGCATAGGAATGTGTTGAAACGCCTTGGGGTAGGGGCGCATTCCGATCTTGCCCAACACCAAATCGGACAAGACTGCACCAGTATAGCTGGCCATAGCGACGCCGTTTCCATGATAGCCAAACCCCGCATAGCACCCTGCGTATCCCGGAATTTCACCGATATACGGCGTTTCAGATCGGTTAAGCGCCACAAGCCCCGACCATTCATAATCAATGGTCACATCACGCCACGCGGGGAACATTCCAGCAAAATCGCGCCTGATTTTTTGACGGATCCGTTCGTTAGAGCGTTCTGTGTAATGCAGTCCACCGCGCATTCCAAAAAGGAAACGATTGTTCGGCATCATGCGAAAATAGTGCAGTAAAAACCGACTGTCATATGCCATTTGCGCGCTGGTCCACCCTTGCGCCGTTTGTTCCTGATCTGTGATCGGACGCGTGACGATGACGGACGACTGTACGGGTAAAAAGCGTGCGCGCATCCATGGAAACATATCCTCGGATGAATAGCCATTTGTGGCGATGATGAATTTGTTGCAGGATACTGTCCCGTTTGGGGTTGCGATGTCGTATCCCGATGTCGTTGGCGTAATGCGCTGGGCGGGTGTGTTAGCATAGATTTTGGCACCCTTTTTTTGTGCCATATGCAACAATTCGCTTGCATATTTTTGCGGGTTCAATCCAAAGCCGATGGGGGTTGTGATTGCGCCATGAAATGCGCCGCCCAGCCCGTTTTGGCGAAGTTTTTGTTTCTCCAGAATTTCGGCGGTGACGCCGTAGTCGCGCTGAATTTCGGCCTGAAGCGCGGGAAAATCCTGTGCGTGTTTTGGTTTGTGGGCCAAGAGTGTTTCGCCATTTGAATGTCGATCGACATCTAAATCATGGTCGGAAATAAATTGATCAACCAGATCGACAGCGGCCTTTTCCGCTTGGCGGTATAATTGTCGTTGATCCGATCCATAGAGCCTATCTAAACGTGCGTTTGAAATTTTCCCGCCGCCCAAACAGCAGAATCCCCCATTACGTCCTGTTGCGCCAAACATGGGTTGCTGTGCATCCATCACTGTGACATCGACACCTGCCTGTCCTAAATGATAGGCCGCGGACAAGCCCGTAAATCCAGCACCAATAATTGCGACATCGGTTTTGTGCGATCCATCTAATGTCGGAAATGATACAGGTGGAACCGTCGTGGACCAATAAAGGTCCCGAATTGGATCGGGACCATAGGCGGCATTTTCATAGACATAACGCATTTAGGAACGTACGGCTTGCTGCTCTTCTAATCGTTGGCGTACAGCAGCGCGTTTTGAAATCAGCGACGCTGAAATCACACCAACGGTCACGATCGCAATCATGATCGTTGACAGCGCATTGATTTCGGGACTGACCCCAAGGCGCACGGCCGAGAAAATTTTGATCGGTAGGGTCGTGGCCGATGGACCCGAGGTGAAGGACGCGATCACCAAATCATCCAGCGACAGTGTGAATGCCAAGAGCCATCCCGAAATGACCGCGGGCGCAATGATGGGTAATGTGACCAGACGAAATGCCTCAAACGGGGTGGAGCCTAAATCCAATGCGGCCTCTTCCAGTGACATGTCAAAGGTGGAAAGGCGCGATGACACAACCACAGACACATAGCACATTGAAAAGGTGGTGTGGGCCAAAACGATCGTCATGACGCCGCGATCCAGACCAATGCCAATAAATAGCAGCAGGAGGGATAGGCCTGTAATGACTTCTGGCATCACAAGCGGTGCATAGATCATTCCAGAGAACAATGTCCGTCCCCAAAACCGTCCCGCACGGACAAGGACATAGGCCGCCAAGGTACCCAATACGGTGGCAAAGGTTGATGATAACACCGCAACCTTAATCGTAACCCACGCCGCGTCCAAGAACGCCTCATTCCGCATAAGCTCACCATACCATTTTGTGGAAAACCCAGCCCAAACCGTGACCAGTTTCGACGAGTTGAACGAATAGATCACCAAGATCACCATGGGCAGGTAAAGAAAGGCGAACCCAAGTGTCAGAGATGTTGTGTTAAACCAAGTTAAACGTCTCATCCCTCAGACTCCCTTTGTTTTTGTTCGTTTCGTTGGAACAAGATGATCGGAATGATCAGGATTAATAACAAGATAACGGCCACCGCAGAGGCCAATGGCCAATCACGGTTTGAGAAGAATTCGTCCCAAAGAACCTTACCAATCATCAATGTGTTTGATCCGCCCAAGAGGGATGGGATCACAAATTCGCCCAAGGTTGGAATAAAGACAAGGAAACAGCCCGCGATGATCCCACCGCGGGATAATGGGAATGTCACCAACCAGAATGCCTTGATACGCGAACAGCCCAAATCCTCTGCGGCCTCTAACAGGCTATCGTCCAGTTTTTCCAACGCGGAATAGATCGGCAAAATCATAAACGGAAGATACGTGTAAACGATCCCGATATAGACCGCGATGGGCGTGTTCAGAATGATCAATGGTTCAGACGTCAACCCAAGGAACATTAAGGTTTGGTTCAAAAACCCCTCTTGTCCTAAAATGCCAATCCATGCGTAAACGCGGATCAGGAAGGATGTCCAAAATGGCAGGATCACC
This sequence comes from Paracoccaceae bacterium, assembly GCA_022424725.1. Taxonomy (GTDB): domain Bacteria; phylum Pseudomonadota; class Alphaproteobacteria; order Rhodobacterales; family Rhodobacteraceae; genus HIMB11. The sequence continues at coordinate 4,908 of JAKMGV010000059.1, read as the reverse complement.
AACATCAACAGCGTTGGGCGCCATTCTTCGCTTGCGCGGGTCATCGCATAGGCGATTGGATATCCAATCAGCAATGTCAAAAAAGTCGAAATCGCAGCGATTTTCAGACTGGACAGATAGGCTTTGTAATACAAATCATCCATCATCAAGAATTCGAAGTTTTCGAAATCCAATGCACCTAAAAACTTGGTAAATCCCTTCCATCCCTTGGCAAGATCCAATTGGGGTAAATAGGGGGGAATTGATAGTGCGATATCTGACAGCGATATTTTGAAAACGATGGCAAAGGGCACCAAAAATAGGGCCAAAAGCCAAAAATACGGAACCGCAATAAGGGCAAATCTACGCATGACTACCCCTTTAACAAAACGCCAGCGGTGGCAGTAAAGCTAATCCAAACGGTGTCGCCCCATGTGATCGCGCGGCGCGAAAGACGGCGTGTATTTGCGCTTTGTGCCTTGATGATTTGACCGTTGTGCATTTCAACGTGATAGGTCGATAGGTTGCCCAAATAGGCGATGTCCAAAACCTTTCCTTGGAATGCGTTTGGTGTATCGTCAGGTTTTTCCACACTGACAGACACCTTTTCCGGCCGGATGGCAAAATGCACCTTTTCACCGCTATCAAAGGATTTTTCGGTGGTTCCCGTAATGTCGGACACACCTTCGCCCCATGCGATTTGAACCTGTTCACCAGACGGTGTTGCGCGGCCTTCAATGATATTTACGTCGCCGATGAAATCGGCCACATAAACGGTGTTTGGCGCCTCATAAATCCGTGCGGGGGTATCGACCTGAATCATGCGCCCTTCATCCATGACGGCGATTCTGCTGGCAACTGTCATTGCTTCTTCTTGGTCATGGGTCACAATCACAAATGTTGTGCCTGTTTTTTCCTGAATATCCATCAGTTCAAATTGGGTATCCTGACGCAATTTTTTGTCCAGCGCGCCAAGTGGTTCATCCAACAACAGCAGCTTTGGCGCCTTGGCCAATGAACGTGCGAGGGCCACACGTTGACGTTGACCGCCTGAAATTTGGTGGGGTTTGCGTTTTGCAAATCGTTCCAATCGCGTCAGCCGCAGCATTTCATCAACGCGACTGTTGAGTGCGTCACCCTTCATACCCTCGCGTTTTAGGCCGAATGCGATATTTTCCCAAACGGACAAATGCGGAAACAGTGCGTAGGATTGGAACATCATGTTTACGGCGCGTTTGTTCGGTGGAATTGGCGCGATGTCCTGACCGCTGAGTAATATTGTGCCTTCGGTGGGGGTTTCAAACCCCGCAAGCATCCGCATCAATGTGGTTTTACCACAGCCCGATGGACCCAAAAGGGCAAAAAATTCACGTTCAAAAATATCGATTGTTAAATCATCAATCGCGGTGAAATCCCCAAATCGCTTGGTCACATTTTTGAATTGGATCAGTGGTTTTTCGTCTGGATCATTCCAAGGGGCGAAAACAGGTCGAAGGGCTTCGGTCATGGTGCATCCCAAATTTAAAAACAAAAAACCCGCGCAGTTTGTGCCGCGCGGGTTTTGGAATCTGTGATTAAGTGCCTGACTTAATCTTTGTCCACATGCGTGTTACGACACGCTGAACACGTGCATCGTATGGACGTGTTGTAAACAAATTTTCAAGCGTTGCTGCATCTGGGTAAACCGCTGGATACTCAAGGATTTCTGGATCAATGAATTCCTGTGCGGCTTTGTTTCCGCTGGCATACCAAACATAGTTTGTTGCTGCGGCAGAGTTTTGCGCATCCATGATAAAGTTGATGAATTTATGTGCCGCATCTGGGTTTGGGGCGTCCACTGGGATCGCCATTTGGTCGAACCACATTTGTGCGCCTTCGACTGGGATTGAATAATCAATTTCATTCCCATTTTCTGCCTCTGCCGCACTATATTGCGCCTGGAACACATCGCCCGACCAGCCAACGGCAACACAGATTTCGCCATTTGCCAGCGCGTTGATGTATTCTGAACTGTGGAATTTACGGATGTATGGGCGCACTGCTGCGTATACGGCCTCTGCCTTGGCGATCACTTCTGGATCATGGCTGTCTGGGTCTTCGCCGATGTATAGCAATGCGGCAGGGATCATTTCAGATGGGGCATCAAGGAAGTGAACGCCGCAATCTGCCAATTTTTCCATGTTTGCTGGATCAAAGACCAATGACCACGAATCAAGTGGTGCATCAGCGCCCAATGCTTCTTCTACCTTGCCTATGTTATACCCAATGCCGGTTGTTCCCCACATGTAATTGATGGAATGCTCTCCACCTGGGTCATACTGATCCGTACGCGCTTGGATTTCGTCCCACATGTTGCCCGCGTTGGACAGCTTGGAAGTATCTAACTTTTGAAAAGCACCCGCTTGGATTTGACGCTGTAGGAATGTGCCAGAGGGCACAACCACATCATATCCAGAGCCACCTGCCAGCAGTTTTGTCTCAAGCACTTCGTTGCTGTCAAAGACGTCATAAATTAGATCGATGCCTGTTTCAGCTTCGAATTTTGTTAGCAACTCCTCGTCGATATAATCGGACCAGTTGTAAACACGCACTTCCTCGGCAAAAGCGCTTGAGGCTATAATCGCCAGACCAGCTGTTGCTGATAAGAGATTAGTTTTCATGTCTCTCTCCCATTGGACCACGGGGTTTTCCCCATTGGCACATAATTTGATCAAAAATTGCGCACATGGCAACAACTTTATGTTCCCACGCGATTGTCGCAGGCGCAAGAGAAGTCGTGTAATTTGCCACAAGATACTCTAAAGTATGCGATAAATAAGGATTTTCAGGTAATGACAAAAATGACTTCAGCAGGGCTACCAGCACATGAAATGACCTATCGTGCACTGAAAGAATTGCTGTTGTTTGGTGAAATTGCACCGGGTCAAGCAGTTACAATTCAGGGTTTGGTGGCCCGTTTAGAAGTTGGAATGACCCCTGTTCGCGAGGCGCTGCGCCGTCTGATTTCGGAAGGTGCGCTGGAATTTCAGGGAAATCGCCGTGTCAGTGTGCCTGTTTTAACGCCCGAAAATCTGTCTGAATTGAAATTCGCACGCGCAATGATCGAACGTGAATTGACGCTTAAAGCCTTTTCAAACATTGATGAAAATGGCCTAAAACAGCTTGAATCATTGGATGCTGGTCTGGATTCGGCAATCGCGCGTGGTGATATCGGTGCATACTTGCGGCACAATTACGAATTCCACAAAACGCTCTATTCATTTGCGGGGGCACCGATTTTAGAATCATTGGCCGATAATCTATGGCTGCGCTACGGACCATCGCTTCGCGTTGTCTGTGGTCGGGTTGGAACGCAGAATTTAGTTGATCATCACAAACAAGCCATCGCCGCCGTACGCAATGGCCAATTTGACGATGCCGCCGCTGCTATGTCCGCTGACGTGAACGAAGGTATCGACTATGTGATCGCCGAATTTTCACGCTGAGCATACTCAGTTTGATTCGATTGACAAAATAAAATTTGATCATATTTTGGGATCTGACTCGCAAATACGCGTTTATTCCACCAAAATGGATCAAGATGATGAACCAGATTTTCAACCACGCACCCACCCATGAATTACAAGCGCGCGATGCAGCGCATCATATGCACCCGTTTACGGCACAGGGGCAATTGGCGGAAAAGGGCGCGCGCGTCATTACCGGTGCGAATGGCGTATTTGTTTACGACAGCGATGGTGAAAAAATCTTGGACGCGATGGCGGGACTATGGTGCGTCAACATTGGCTATGGTCGAGAAGAGCTTGCCGATGTCGCGCATCGTCAGATGAAACAGCTGCCCTATTATAACACCTTCTTTCAAACGACCCATATTCCCGCCATTGAATTGTCTGAACGCATTGCAAATCTTGCACCCGCAGATTTGAACCACGTATTCTATGCGGGTTCAGGGTCCGAGGCGAATGATACTAATATTCGCATGGTGCGGCATTACTGGGCGATGAAGGGCAAGCCCGAAAAATCAATCATCATCAGCCGCAAAAATGCCTATCACGGGTCGACCGTTGGGGGTGGATCGCTTGGAGGGATGAGCGCGATGCACGAACAAGGCGGCATGCCAATCCCTGACATCCATCATATCAATCAACCCAATTGGTGGAGTGAAGGGGGCGATATGACCCCCGAGGATTTCGGTCACGCCCGCGCTGCCGAGTTGGAAGAGGCTATCAAACAACTGGGGGCCGATCGTGTCGCGGCCTTTATCGCCGAACCTGTTCAAGGGGCGGGCGGCGTGATCGTGGCACCCGACACCTATTGGCCCGAAGTACAGCGCATCTGCGACCATTATGGTATTTTGCTGATCGCAGATGAGGTGATTTGTGGCTTTGGTCGTACAGGAAATTGGTTTGGGTCCGAAACTCTGAACATTCGCCCCCATATCATGACAATCGCCAAGGGGCTAAGCTCGGGCTATCAGCCGATTGGGGGGTCAATTGTCTGTGATGAGGTTGCCAAGGTCATCGCCGGGGACGAATTCAACCACGGCTACACCTATTCCAGCCACCCTGTCGCCGCAGCCGTCGCCAATGAAAACCTGCGCATTATGGAAGAGGAAAACATTGTCGGCCACGTGCGCGAAACGGCCGCCCCCTATCTGAAACAAAAATGGGAGGCGATGACAGATCATCCCATGGTTGGTGAAGCGAAAATTGTGGGCATGATGGGATCAATCGCACTAACCCCAAACAAAGCCACGCGCGCAGCGTTCAAATCGGATGCAGGAACGGTTGGTTATATTTGTCGCGAACGCTGTTTCGCGAACAACCTGATCATGCGCCATGTTGGGGATCGTATGATTATTTCACCCCCATTAATTATTTCCAACGATGAAATTGATTTGTTGATCACCCGTGCGCGGAAATCATTGGA
>JAKMGV010000189.1 GCA_022424725.1 Paracoccaceae bacterium | reverse complement strand
AGGTTGACGCAAAACTTGTGTATTTCGCGAACCCCGATAATCCCATGGGCAGTTGGACAACAGGCGCTGAAATTGAAGCCGCGTTAAATGATATCCCATCTGGAACTGTGTTGTTACTGGATGAAGCCTATGTTGAATTTGCCCCAGCCGATGCAGTGCCATACATCGATATCGAAGACCCGCGTGTCATTCGGATGCGCACGTTTTCCAAAGCCTATGGGATGGCAGGTGCCCGTGTTGGTTACGCCTTTGGGGCGACGGATTTGATCACAAGCTTTGAAAAAATCCGCAACCATTTCGGCATGAACCGCGCGGCGCAAACGGCGGCGATTGCGGCCTTGCAAGATGTGGATTGGTTGCGCAAAACGATTGCTGACGTTGAAACATCACGGCAGGCAATTTCCAAAATTGCCGCTGACAATGGTTTGGTGGCTCTGCCGTCTGCGACGAACTTTGTCACAATTGACTGTGGTCGTGATGGGGATTACGCGCGGCGCGTTTTGGGCAGTTTGGTGGCGCAGGGCGTTTTCGTGCGCATGCCGTTCGTCACACCGCAAGACCGCTGCATTCGCATCAGCGCAGGGCGCGAACAAGATTTAGAATTTGTCGCAGCAGCACTGCCAAAGGCGCTTGCAGACGCTTAGGCGTTTGCAATGACTTTCGCAGCTGCGTCGATTGCGCTTGTTCCGTGGGGAATGTTGTTCGCGATCAAACCCGCCTGAACGGTTGAAAGCATGCCCAAAATCATTTGCGCGTTCACGTGCCCCATGTGACCAAATCGGAAAAACCCATCACCCTTTGGGTCCTCGGGTGTAGACATGCCAAGTCCGATGCCCAGTGTCAGGCCCGCGCTATGCTGTGTCCAATTGCGTAATTTTTTCGCGTGCGGAATGCCCATGTGCAAGGCCGTGACCGCGGCGCTGCGTAGGGATTTGTCCTGAATATTCATGCGCATGGGCCCATCCGCCCCCCAACATTCAACAGCGGCCCAAATGGCCTTGGCCAATGTTTCGTGACGTTTCCAAATGTTTTCGAGGCCTTCGGCCCGGATCATATCCAGTGCAACACGCAACCCATACAAGTGATGTGTTGGGGCCGTGCCACAGAAATAATGCGCCAAGATTTCGGGATTGGCGCGTTGTCCCCATTCCCAATACGAACTGACGTAGGGCAATTGTTTCTGTCGCTCGGCCGCTGTGTCATTGAAATAGACAAAGGCCATGCCTGCAGGGACCATCAACCCCTTTTGGCAGGCCGCGACCATGACATCCGCCCCCCAAGCATCCATTTTAAACTCATCGCACCCCAATGATGCCACGCAGTCCACCGCCAGCAACGCATGAGACCCCAAATCATCCAATAACGTCCGAACCGCAGCAATATCATTTTTCACAGATGTTGAGGTGTCGACATGTGTGACCAAAACGGTCTTGTAATAATCGCTGGGGTACGCCCGTAATGCTGTTTCCAGTGCGCCTATATCAATGGTGGATTGGGTGCCGTATTCAACAATATCTGCTTCAATCCCCATGGCGCGTGCCATCTTGGCCCACCCATGCGCAAACCACCCTGTCGCCGCGACCAAAACGCGATCGCCATGGCAGGCCATGTTGGCCAATGCCGCTTCCCATGCGCCATGTCCATTCGCGATATAGAGAGCGACGTTGCCTTCGGTTTGGGCCACATAGCGCAAATCGGGAATGAGTGTGTGCGTTAGATCAACAAGCTCACCTTCATAAATGTTTGGCGATGCGCGGTGCATGGCACGCAGTACGGCCTCTGGAATGACAGACGGCCCTGGGATTGCAAGGTAGGTTTGACCATTTGACAGGTTCATTGGAATTCCTTTTGTTTATACCATCAATCAATAGTCGGGATTTGTGCAACGTCAACATGGCTTGCGTTTGGGGTGACGAAACCTTACCTAGGCCATAGGCCGTGCACAGGGACCCTTATGTTTAAAAAAATCGCAGATCGCTACTTTGCTTGGGAACGCCATCTGCGTGATTCATTTGGGGATGACATTGAAACCCCTAAAGGGCGGTTTTGGGCTTATGTCCATGTTCATTTGATGGATCACGCATTTTTTCGTGTCTTGTGGACAAACATGCGCGAAATTGCGCCGGATGTGTACCGATCAAATCAACCCTCGCCACGTCGCATCGCGAAGTGGAAGGCGAGGGGCATCAAAACGGTCGTTAATCTACGTGGCGCGCCAATCCAATCGCATGGTTTGCTTGAGGAAGAGGCCTGTAACGCCGCAGGGATTGATATGGTGTGTCTGAAATTCGGGGCGCGTCACGCGCCGGATAAGGCCCTGTTACTTGAACTGTTCGAGATATTTGATGACCTTAAGGCACCTGCTGTGTTTCATTGTAAATCAGGGGCAGATCGCGCGGGTTTTGTTTCCGCGCTGTATCTGAACATGGTTGCGGGTCACCCGATGGAGGAAGCGGCGAAACAACTAAGCCTGCGCCACTTGCATGTTGATTTCACACCTACAGGTGTCCTCGATTATGTTTTGCGCGTATATATGGAACGCAACCGACGATCGCCCATTTCGTTTCGCGACTGGGTTGTTTCAGAATATGATGCGCCGACCGTGCATCACGGTTATCAAGATCGCATCATGTGGTCAGAAACAGTGAATAAATTGCAAGGGCTTACGCCTGTTGCGTGATCCAAACACCAAACGCCATGACGGCGATGCCACTGGCACGAACAAGGTTCAAAGAATTTTGAGCAGCCCCAAATAGGGCGAAATGATCAATTGCCGCGGCGCTGACCAACTGTCCCAACAAAACAAAGAAGACAGCGTTTCCCACACCAAATTTTGGCGCGATAAATGTGATCGAGAGAACATAAAATGCGATGAGTACGCCGGCAAAAAACAGATGCTTTGGCGCATGACCAACAGTTTTCAATGGATTTAGGCCAGTTGCAAATGCCAGCGCCCATGTGACAAGGCCAGCAATCGTGAACAAAATTGCGGCGGCGACGATTGGAGATACGATAAAACGACCAAGGGCTGCATTCAACGCGGCTAGGATCGGAATTCCGATCCCCGCCAGAAACATGATCGCCGCGTAATGGTGCATGTCGGTGTCCTACACGTCCAACTCTTCTACGAAACGCGCATTTTCCTGAATGTACTGGAAACGCAATTCGGGTTTTTTGCCCATCAGGCGTTCGACCAAATCCGTTGTTTCGCCTGGCTCGTCTTCGTCAATGGTCACGCGGATCAATTTACGCGTCTTGGGGTCCATTGTTGTTTCTTTTAGGTCTTTGGCATCCATTTCGCCCAAACCTTTAAATCGTTGGACGTCAATCTTGCCTTTGCCGCCAATCCCTTTGGTCAGATAGGTGTCTTTTTCCAAATCATTTGAAACGTACAAACGCTTGGCGCCTTGGGTCAAACGATAGAGTGGGGGACAGGCCAAGAACAGATGACCATTGTCAATCAAGGGGCGCATTTGGGTATAAAAGAATGTCATTAACAATGAGGCGATATGCGCACCGTCAACGTCCGCATCGGTCATAATGATGATTTTGTCATACCGCAGGTCATCAAGATTAAAGCGTGTTCCCATGCCAACGCCCAATGCCTCGCACAGATCGTTGATTTCCGCATTTTGCCCAAGCTTATTTGACGCGGCCCCCAATACGTTCAGGATCTTTCCCTTTAGGGGAAGCAAGGCTTGGTTTTCACGGTTTCGTGCACCCTTGGCCGATCCGCCCGCACTGTCACCCTCAACGATGAACAGCTCGGTACCTTCGCGGTTTTTGGCGGTACAATCGGTTAGCTTACCTGGCAGGCGCAGTTTTTTCG
>JAKMGV010000004.1 GCA_022424725.1 Paracoccaceae bacterium | reverse complement strand
AACGTCGTCTTACCGTGGTCAACGTGACCAATCGTGCCGATGTTACAATGCGGCTTACTGCGATCAAACTTTTCCTTTGCCATCATGGCCTCCTGTTAATTAAGGATCAGCCCTACACATGCAGGACTGATCGTTTTCCAATTAGGCGTATTTCGCCTGAATTTCGTCTGAGATGTTCTGTGGAACTGGATCATAGTGGTGGAACTGCATCGTAAACTGCGCACGTCCTGATGACATAGAACGCAAGTTGTTGATGTAGCCGAACATATTCGCCAATGGCACCATCGCATCAATCGCGATCGCGTTACCGCGAGGCTCTTGACCCTGAACTTGGCCACGGCGAGATGTCAAATCACCAATAATGTTACCAGTGTACTCTTCTGGTGTGATAACCTCTACGCTCATGATTGGCTCAAGAAGTTTAGCACCCGCCTTTTTCATGCCTTCACGCATACACATACGTCCCGCGATTTCGAACGCAAGAACGGAAGAGTCAACATCGTGGTACTTACCGTCGATCAAAGCAACTTTAAAGTCGATCACAGGGAAGCCTGCCAATGGGCCGCTATCCATGACTGACTGGATGCCTTTTTCAACACCAGGGATGTATTCTTTTGGAACAGAACCACCAACAATGCGGGATTCAAATGAATACCCTTCGCCTGCTTCAGTCGGAGTGATGATCAATTTGACCTCACCGAACTGACCAGAACCACCAGATTGCTTTTTGTGCGTGTAAGCGTGCTCAACCTCGTGAGAGATTGTTTCACGGTATGCCACTTGTGGCGCACCGATGTTCGCTTCCACTTTAAATTCACGCTTAAGACGATCAACCAAGATATCTAGGTGAAGTTCGCCCATGCCCTTCATAATCGTTTGACCAGATTCTAGATCTGTTTCAACACGGAAGGATGGGTCTTCTGCCGCTAGACGTGCAAGACCAGCTGACATTTTCTCTTGGTCGCCTTTTGTTTTTGGCTCAACGGCAATCTCGATCACAGGATCAGGGAATGTCATTGTTTCAAGAACAACAGCTTCTTTTATGTCACAAATCGTATCACCTGTTGTGGTTTCTTTCAAACCAGCAAGTGCGATGATGTCGCCAGCAAACGCTTCATCGATCTCTTCACGGTTGTTTGAGTGCATCATCATCATACGACCGATACGCTCGCGCTTACCTTTGGTAGAGTTCAGAACGCTGTCACCTTTGTTCATTGTACCTGAGTAGATGCGTGTGAACGTCAGTGAACCAACAAATGGGTCGTTCATGATTTTGAACGCAAGACCAGAGAATGGCATTGCATCGTCAGCACGACGTGCGATGTTACGCTCTTCGTTTTCGTCGCCTGGTGCGAAACCCATGTAATCAACAACATCCAATGGGCTTGGAAGATAGTCGATAACCGCGTTCAACAATGGCTGAACGCCTTTGTTTTTAAACGCTGAACCGCCAAGAACAGGAACGAATGCCATTTCCAATGTTCCCTTACGTAGTAGGCTACGTAGTGTTGGAACATCTGGCTCTTCGCCTTCTAGGTACATCATCATCGCGTCGTCGTCCATTTCGACGGCCGCTTCGATCATTTTACCGCGCCATTCGTCTGCCATGTCTTTTAGGCTGTCACGAATGTCTGTTTTGATCCATGACGCGCCAAGGTCTTCGCCCTGCCACAGCCACTCTTGCATAGTGACAAGATCGATCAAACCTTCAAGCTCGGTCTCTGCACCAATTGGAATACCGACTGGCACGGCAGTCGCGCCTGTTCGGTCTTCGATCATGTTGACACAGTTAAAGAAGTCTGCGCCGATTTTGTCCATTTTGTTAACGAACACGATACGCGGAACTTTGTAACGGTCTGCCTGACGCCAAACTGTTTCAGTTTGTGGTTCAACACCTGCGTTCGCATCAAGAACACAAACAGCACCGTCCAAAACCGCCAATGAACGTTCAACTTCGATTGTGAAGTCAACGTGACCTGGGGTGTCGATGATGTTTAAGCGGTGCTTTGGTGTGTCAGCGTTTTCACCATCTTCTGTACGTTCCCAGAATGTGGTTGTCGCCGCAGACGTAATTGTAATACCGCGCTCTTGCTCTTGTTCCATCCAGTCCATGGTGGCTGCACCGTCGTGCACCTCACCGATGTTGTGTGACTTACCTGTATAGTACAAGATACGCTCAGAGCAGGTTGTTTTACCTGCATCGATGTGCGCCATAATACCGAAGTTACGATATAGATCTAATGGATATTCGCGTGCCATTTTTTAGCTGCCTTATCTGAATTACCAGCGGTAATGGCTGAATGCTTTGTTCGCATCGGCCATTTTGTGTGTATCTTCGCGTTTCTTAACAGCCGCACCACGAGAGTTCACTGCGTCAAGTAGCTCACCCGCTAGGCGCTCTTCCATTGTGTTTTCATTGCGTGAGCGGGACGCAGTAATCAACCAACGGATCGCAAGCGCTTCACGGCGCTCTGGGCGAACTTCGACTGGAACTTGGTATGTTGCACCACCAACGCGACGCGAACGAACCTCAACAGAAGGTTTGATGTTGTCTAGCGCTTCGTGGAACACCTCAACAGGTGCGCGCTTTACTTTTGACTCGACACGGTCAAGAGCATTGTAAACAATCTTTTCTGCGACGGATTTTTTACCATCGATCATAAGGTTGTTCATGAATTTTGATAGAACACGATCACCAAATTTGGCGTCGGGCAATACTTCACGTTTTTCAGCAGCGTGACGACGGGACATTCAAATTTCCTCTTACTTCGGACGCTTAGCGCCGTATTTCGAACGGCGTTGCTTACGATCTTTAACGCCTTGTGTATCAAGCACACCACGTAGGATGTGGTAACGTACACCTGGAAGGTCTTTTACACGACCACCGCGGATAAGAACAACTGAGTGCTCTTGCAGGTTGTGCTTTTCACCAGGGATGTAGCTGATGACCTCAAAGCCGTTTGTTAGGCGGACCTTAGCCACCTTACGCATCGCCGAGTTAGGTTTCTTTGGAGTAGTCGTGTAAACGCGAGTACAGACGCCACGTTTTTGTGGGCACTGCTCTAGGTGCATTGACTTCGACCGTTTTACTTTTGGCTGCCGTGGCTTACGGATCAGCTGTTGAATCGTTGGCATTCCGGTAAGTTCCCCGTTCGCTCAAACTAAAATATCATGCACGAGGTTTCCCGTGCGGCTCAGGTCGCATATCGCGCGTCCGCAATACACAAAGACCGCATGCGTTCCCAAATCGCGGAAACGACGCGGCGGATTTTCAGAGGATCGAGGCAGGGCCTGGATCTTGACCACTTCAATTATGAAGTTCGGCGATGGGGCGACCCCCACTCCGAGATAGGGGGCGTATAGGCAGAGTCGGCACCATTGTCAACATCTGAGCAGAAAGCTTTCATATTCTGTTCATATATGGTTGGACAATGCCCCATTTACCCAGATACTTTCCCCAGATTTCGGAACCATTTCGCGGGAAAAACGATCAGATGCAAGTGATTGGGCTTTGTCGATTTTCATAACCCGCATTGGGCGGATTTCAACGCGAACATGAAACCATCGAACAACGCAAGGCGTTTTTATATGAGGACGCTCGGCTAAAACATCGGTTACGATTATTTCAGGCGTTCAATCTACCCTCAATCCTTGCTGAGTCTGACACGGATTTTCAGTATCTGATCCTGATTGGCGATGATTTGCCCGCCTGGGCCCGCGATCGGTTGGACGATCTGACCGCAGCGGCGGATCACATTAAAATACTTTCATATCCCCCGCATCCACATCGCCAGATTTCAGCACAAGTCATCCTAGATCATGTGGACGCCACGCATGGCCATTCAATTCAGTTTCGATTGGACGATGACGATGCGGTTCATCGCACATTCGTTGAACGTTTAAAAACCGATGCGGCGGTTGGCGTGATCGACTACGCAAACAAACCACGCTTTGCCCTCGACTACACACGCGGTTATGCGGTCAGACCCTCGGTTAAGGGATTGCAGGCCGAGGAATTGGTGCGGAATTTATGGATCCCCGCATTAGCAGCCGTGTTCAAAACGTCGGCCAAGAATACGATCATGAATTTTGGTCATCACAAACTCGACCAACACATGCCCGTGATCAGAGATTGGGACACACCGATGTTCCTTCGATCATTTCATGATGAAAACGATTCAGCATCCGCAAGAGAGCTGGGTCGTTTCAAATTCGCACCTCTCACCGCCAAACAACAACACCACTTTAAAACCGACTTTAACGTCGATGTTGATCTGATTAGGCGGTTGTGGACTGACGCCTAATACGCGCCTCGCGCAACATGGTGTAACCACCAGATAGTGCGATGATCGCAGCCCCAAGCAACGTCAGCGCATCGGGCCAGTCGCCAAACACCCAAAGACCAATGAACAATGTCCAAATGACTGCCGAATATCGGAACAGCGCCACAAACGAGATATCCCCAACGCGCATGACCAAAACACTGAATGCATACCCACCGATGATAAAGAAGGCCGAGGCAAGCAAATAGAATTGATCAACCCCAGACATAGGCGTGAAGTCGGCCCCGATCATCATGATCCCAGAATAAGCGGTGACCGAAAGTGACGCGAGCAAGGTTACAAAAAGCGATGGAACCGCCTTGGACATCGCCCGCGTTGTTAAATCGCGCGCAGTCACACCAAGAACGGCGATCAAAACATAGATGGCGTAAATATCAAACCCATCGGTCCCGGGACGCACAATCAACATCATGCCCCCAAAGCCCACCAAGATTGCAAGCAAACGCCGCCAGCCAATCGGATTTTTGAAAAACAACACCCCGCCCAGCGATACGGTCAATGGCAGCGTCTGCAAGATCGCCGTGACATTCGCAATCGGCATGTGAATCAAGGCCGTTAAAAAGAAATAGGCCGCCGCAATTTCAGACCCAGATCGCGCAATCATCAACGTCCAATCCCGTGCGCTATGTTGAAATTTCAGCGCCCGAAGATACCAACACATGATCACCAATGCGATCGTCGCCACGATCCCGCGCAGAAATAGAATCTCGAACAAAGGGATGTGCCCACCAAGCAGTTTAACGAAGGTGTCATTCAAAACGAATGCCGCCATGCTAAGCATCATGAACGTCGCGCCGCGTTGATTATCTGTCATGGATGGATCCGTGTTTTTTGCAGACTGTGCAGCGATTTTTTCATCAAGAAAAGAGGCAAAATGAAAAAGGCGCCGCATGCGACGCCTTTTCCAATTCATATTTGATCGTCTTATTCGACGTCTGGTTGATCACCAGTTGGTGCCGCGATTGCCACCGCCTGTTCCGCCGCTTCCTGACGTGCCTCGATCACAACATTGTCACGATCCGTCGCAATGCGACGAACGCGTTGTGTTGCGCCACCTGTGCCCGCTGGGATCAAGCGTCCAACAATCACGTTTTCTTTCAGACCGATCAACTTATCACGCTTACCTTGGACAGATGCCTCGGTAAGAACGCGCGTTGTTTCCTGGAACGACGCGGCAGAAATGAACGAACGTGTTTGAAGTGACGCTTTGGTGATACCCAATAGAATTGGTTCACCCGTTGCAGCACGACCGCCTTTTGATAGCGCTTTTTCGTTCGCAGCATCAAACTCGGCACGATCAACGTGTTCGCCTTTCAGAAGTGTCGTATCACCGCTGTCAAAAATTTCATATTTCTGAAGCATTTGACGCACGATCACTTCAACGTGCTTATCGTTGATCTTCACACCTTGCAGACGATAAACGTCCTGAACTTCGTCGATCATGTAATTTGCCAAGGCCTCAACACCCATAATCGCAAGGATGTCATGAGGTGCAGGGTTACCATCCATGATGTATTCGCCTTTTTGGACGAAATCGCCCTCGCCGACTGGGATGTGTTTGCCTTTTGGCACCATATATTCGACTGGTTCACGTGTCTCATCTGATGGTTCGATCGAGATGCGGCGCTTGTTCTTATAGTCGCGGCCAAAGCGAACGTAACCATCGATTTCCGCGATGATTGCGTGATCTTTAGGACGACGTGCCTCGAACAATTCAGCAACCCGTGGCAGACCACCTGTAATGTCTTTGGTTTTTGCACCTTCACGTGGGATACGTGCCAATACATCACCGGCGCGAATTTTTGATCCGTCCTCAACAGACAAAATCGCATCCACAGACATTGTATATGTGATCGGCGCACCCGCGTCATTGCGAACGGGTTCACCATCATCACCTACCAAGATGATTTCAGGTTTCAAATCATTGCCGCGTGGCGCAGCACGCCAATCAACAACGATTTTCTGTGTCATACCAGTTGCGTCATCGGTTTCTTCACGAACCGCGATACCGTTCACAAGGTCCACGTGTTTCGCCATACCATCCTTTTCAGCGATGATCGGCAATGTATAGGGATCCCATTCAAACAGTTTTGCACCGCGTTCGATTGTATCGCCCGCTTTAACGAACAATTTTGAACCATAGCTCAGCTTGTGTGATGCACGCTCTTCACCGTGTTCGTCCATGATGCGCAACTTCATGTTGCGGCTCATGACCAAGATTTCGCCATTCGCATTTTCCAGGATCGCTTCGTTTTCGAATTCAATCTTACCTGGTTGCGAAGCTTCTTGGAACGATTGCTGACCACCCTGCGCAACACCACCGATGTGGAATGTACGCATGGTTAGCTGTGTACCTGGTTCACCGATGGATTGTGCCGCGATGATGCCAACGGCTTCACCCACGTTCACGATTGTACCGCGTGCAAGGTCACGACCATAACACTTGGCACACACGCCTTCGTCTGCGTCACAGGTCAGTGGGCTGCGGATACGCGCAGAGGCAACACCCGCCGCATCAATCGCATCTGACATCAATTCGTCGATCAACTCGCCTTTGGCGATGATGACTTCGTCCGTTCCGGGGCGCATGATATCTTCGGCAGCGACACGGCCCAAGACACGTTCCGCAAGTGTTGCGATCACTTCACCATCATTCACGGCAGGTTCTGCTGTGATTGAGTTTTCAGTGCCGCAGTCATTTCCACGTACGATACAGTCCTGTGCCACGTCAACCAAACGACGTGTTAGGTAACCAGAGTTTGCCGTTTTCAACGCCGTATCTGAAAGACCCTTACGCGCACCGTGGGTTGAGTTAAAATACTCAAGAACAGTCAAACCTTCTTTAAAGTTTGAGATAATAGGTGTTTCGATGATGTCGCCATTCGGCTTGGCCATCAAACCACGCATACCGCCCAACTGCTTCATCTGGGTGACAGACCCCCGCGCACCAGAGTGCGCCATCATGTAAACAGAGTTTGGCTCGTTCTCTGCGCCATTATCATCCTGACCAGGTGCCGAGATCGTGTTCATCATTGCGTCGGTGACTTTGTCGTTACACTTTGACCATGCATCAACAACTTTGTTGTATTTCTCGCCCTGTGTAATCAGGCCGTCCATATACTGTTGTTCAAAGTCTTTAACTTGGTCACGTGTTTCTTCAACGATATCCCATTTATCGTTCGGGATAACCATGTCGTCCTTACCAAATGAAATACCTGCCTTGAACGCTTCACGGAAACCCATGGTCATGATTTGGTCACAGAAGATCACTGATTCCTTTTGACCGCAGTAGCGATAAACCGTGTCGATGACGCGCTGAACGTCCTTTTTACGCAATAGGATGTTCACAAGGTCAAACGGTGCCTTCGCGTTTTTCGGAAGCAACGCACCAATACGCACACGACCAGGTGTGGTTTCGTAACGTTTCACGACATCATTGCCATGTTCGTCCACTTGCGGAATACGCGCAGTGATTTTCGCGTGTAGGTGAACTGCCCCTGAGTCAAGTGCGTATTGCACTTCTTCGATTGAGCTAAAGACCATGCCTTCACCCTTCATACCTTCGCGCATGATTGTGGTGTAGTATAGGCCCAAGATCATGTCCTGTGATGGAACGATAATCGGCGCACCGTTTGCAGGTGACAAAACGTTGTTCGTTGACATCATCAAAACGCGTGCTTCCAATTGTGCCTCAAGGCTCAATGGAACGTGAACCGCCATTTGGTCACCGTCAAAGTCCGCGTTAAACGCAGAACAGACAAGCGGATGAAGCTGGATAGCTTTTCCTTCGATCAGCACCGGTTCAAACGCCTGAATACCCAAACGGTGCAGTGTCGGCGCACGGTTCAATAGAACGGGGTGTTCACGGATCACTTCATCCAGAATATCCCAAACCTCTGGACGCTCTTTTTCAACCAACTTCTTGGCCTGTTTCACAGTGGACGACAGACCTTTGGCCTCAAGGCGGCTATAGATGAAGGGTTTAAACAGTTCGAGCGCCATTTTCTTGGGCAAACCACATTGATGCAGTTTCAACTCGGGACCCGTCACAATCACAGAACGACCAGAGAAGTCGACGCGTTTCCCCAAAAGGTTCTGACGGAAACGACCCTGCTTACCCTTCAACATATCAGAAAGCGATTTCAATGGACGCTTGTTTGAGCCTGTGATGACGCGACCACGACGGCCATTGTCAAACAACGCATCAACGGATTCCTGCAACATCCGCTTTTCGTTACGCACGATGATGTCAGGTGCGCGCAGTTCAATCAGACGCTTTAGACGGTTGTTACGGTTGATCACACGACGATAAAGGTCGTTCAAATCAGACGTCGCAAAACGACCACCATCCAGTGGCACCAATGGGCGCAATTCTGGTGGGATCACAGGAACAACGGTCAAAATCATCCATTCTGGACGGTTGCCGGATTCAAGGAAGCTTTCGACAACTTTCAGACGTTTGATGATTTTCTTCGGCTTAAGTTCGCCAGTCGCCTCTTTCAGATCAGCGCGCAGCTGCTCTGCCTCGGCTTCTAGGTCGATTTGCGCCAACATTTCACGGATCGCTTCGGCACCGATGTTAGCGGTGAACGCGTCCATGCCATAGGTGTCCTGCGCATCCATGTATTCTTCTTCGCTTAGCATCTGACCGTATTGCAAATCGGTCAGGCCAGGCTCGATAACCACATAATTTTCGAAATAAAGAACACGTTCCAAATCACGCAATGTCATATCCAGCATCAAACCGATACGAGATGGCAATGATTTTAAGAACCAGATATGCGCAACGGGTGAGGCCAATTCGATGTGGCCCATGCGTTCACGACGGACCTTTTGAAGGGTAACTTCAACACCACATTTTTCGCAGACAACGCCGCGATATTTCATGCGCTTATATTTTCCGCACAGACATTCGTAATCTTTGGTTGGGCCAAAGATACGTGCACAGAATAGGCCGTCACGCTCTGGTTTGAACGTACGATAGTTGATAGTCTCTGGCTTTTTGATTTCGCCGTATGACCATGACAAAATCCGCTCGGGTGAGGCCAAAGAAACTTTGATTTCATCAAACATCTTTGGAGACGCAAGCGGGTTGAATGGGTTTGTTGTGATTTCCTGGTTCATTTTGATTTCCTCAAATTAGGGACGAAGGGGTGGGGAATAAGGGGTAGCCCTTATTCCTCGTCCTCTGCATCCAGGAGCTCCATATTTAGGCCAAGGCCGCGGACTTCTTTGACAAGAACGTTAAAGGATTCTGGGATCCCCGCTTCAAAGTTGTCTTCACCCTTAACAATCGATTCATAGACTTTGGTCCGTCCAGCAACATCGTCTGATTTCACTGTCAGCATCTCTTGCAACGTGTAGGCCGCGCCATATGCTTCCAATGCCCAAACTTCCATCTCACCAAAACGCTGGCCACCGAACTGGGCCTTACCACCCAATGGCTGTTGCGTGACAAGCGAGTATGGGCCTGTTGAACGGGCGTGGATTTTGTCGTCTACCAAGTGGTGCAGTTTCAATAGATACTTCACACCAACAGTCACTGGACGGCTGAATTGTTCGCCTGTGCGACCGTCAAATAGAATTGACTGACCTGATTGATCAAATCCAGCGCGCACCAATGCATCGTTCACGTCCGCTTCGCGTGCACCATCAAAAACAGGTGTCGCAATTGGAACGCCGCGTGCAACATTACCTGCGGCTTCGATCAACTGATCCTCGTCCATGCCAGTGATGCCCTCATCATAGACATCTTCGCCATAGGCGATGCGCATCGCTTCGCGAACGGGTGTTAGATCCCCACTGCGACGATACTCTTGGATCGCGTCATCCACTTTTAGGCCCAGACCGCGTGCGGCCCACCCCATGTGTGTTTCCAGAATCTGACCCACGTTCATCCGTGATGGAACGCCCAATGGGTTCAAACAGAAGTCAACGGGTGTACCATCTGCAAGGAATGGCATGTCCTCCATCGGAACAACGCGTGAAATCACACCTTTGTTTCCGTGACGACCCGCCATTTTATCACCTGGCTGAAGCTTACGCTTAACGGCGATGAACACCTTGACCATTTTCATAACACCCGGAGGAAGATCATCACCACGACGGACTTTTTCGACCTTATCCTCAAAACGTGCGTCTAGCGCGCGTTTTTGTGCCTCATACTGTTCATGAAGGGCCTCAACTATCTGTGCGTCCTGCTCGTCCGCAAGCGCCAATTGCCACCATTGGCCACGTGTCAAAGACGACAACAGCTCTTCTGTGATTTCAGAGTTCGCTGCAACGCCCTTTGGACCTTTGACCGCAGTTTTACCCATGATCAGATTTTCAAGACGCGCATAGATGTTGCGGTCCAAAATGACCAATTCGTCATCACGGTCACGTGCAAGGCGTTCCACCTCTTCACGCTCGATCTGCAATGCACGTTCGTCTTTTTCAACACCGTGACGGTTAAAGACACGAACCTCAACCACAGTACCGTAGTCACCTGGTTTCACGCGCAATGATGTATCACGAACATCAGAGGCCTTTTCACCAAAGATCGCGCGAAGAAGTTTTTCTTCTGGTGTCATTGGGCTTTCACCTTTTGGTGTGATTTTACCCACCAAAATGTCACCTGGCTGAACGTCGGCACCGATGTAAACGATACCTGCTTCGTCCAAGTTACGCAGCGCTTCTTCACCTACGTTTGGAATATCACGTGTGATTTCCTCTGGTCCCAATTTCGTATCACGCGCGGCCACTTCGAATTCTTCGATGTGAACGGATGTGAATACGTCATCCTGTGCAATGCGTTCGGAAATTAGGATCGAGTCCTCATAGTTGTAACCGTTCCAAGGCATAAACGCGACAACCACGTTTTTACCGAGGGCCAATTCACCCATATCGGTCGATGGACCATCTGCGATCACTTCGCCCTTACCAACAGTTTGACCAACCTTCACCAATGGGCGCTGGTTGATACATGTGTTTTGGTTTGAACGTTGGAATTTGCGCATGCGATAAATGTCAACACCCGCGTCGCCCAGCTCAAGATCGCTGGTTGCGCGGATAACAATACGTTGCGCATCGATCTGGTCAACGATACCACCACGCTTCGCCATGATCGCCGCACCAGAATCACGTGCAACAACGCCTTCGATACCTGTGCCAACCAATGGTGCCTCGGCACGCAAAAGTGGCACAGCCTGACGTTGCATGTTCGACCCCATCAATGCGCGGTTCGCGTCATCGTTTTCCAAGAATGGGATCAAGGATGCTGCAACTGAAACTAACTGTTTCGGGCTAACGTCAATTAGGTCAACATTTTCTCGTGGTGCAAGTGTATAGTCACCGTTTTGACGTGTTGATACCAATTCATTGATAAAGTTACCGTCTGCGTCCAATGTCGCGTTGGCCTGTGCAACTGTATGACGCATTTCCTCTGTCGCTGACATGTAGGACACATCATCCGTGACCTTACCATCAACAACCTTACGATATGGTGTTTCGATAAAGCCGTATTTGTTGACGCGTGCGAATGTCGCCAAAGAGTTGATCAAACCAATGTTTGGACCTTCTGGCGTTTCAATTGGACACATACGACCGTAGTGCGTGGCGTGAACGTCACGTACCTCAAAACCTGCACGTTCGCGTGTTAGACCGCCTGGGCCCAACGCAGACAAGCGACGCTTATGCGTGACTTCGGACAATGGGTTTGTCTGGTCCATAAACTGAGACAACTGTGAGGAACCAAAGAATTCACGCACTGCCGCAGCCGCGGGTTTCGCGTTGATCAAATCCTGTGGCATGACAGTGTCGATTTCAACGCTGGACATACGCTCTTTGATCGCGCGCTCCATGCGTAGCAAGCCAACACGGTATTGGTTTTCCATCAATTCACCAACTGAACGAACACGACGGTTACCAAGGTGGTCGATGTCGTCAACCTCACCCTTGCCGTCACGCAGTTCAACCAATGCTTTGATACAGGACACGATGTCTTCTGAACGAAGGGTACGTTGTGTATCTTCGGCATCCAATGCCAAACGCATGTTCATTTTCACACGACCAACCGCTGACAGGTCATAGCGTTCGTGATCAAAGAAGAGCGTGTCAAATAGACCAGAGGCCGCCTCAACCGTGGGCGGTTCACCTGGGCGCATCACGCGATAAATATCAAGAAGCGCAGTTTCGCGGTTCATGTTTTTATCTTGCGCCATTGTGTTGCGGATGTATGCACCCACGTTCACGTTGTCGATGTCCAACACTGGAATGTCTGTGAACCCTGCGTCCAACAGATCTTTCAATGTTCCGCCGATCAACTGACCCTCTTTGTCATACTCAACAGTAAGTTCATCACCTGCTTCAACGTAGATTGCACCGTTTTCTTCGTTGATAATGTCTTGGGCGACGAATTTTCCGACGATGTGATCAAACGGGATCAACAGCTCCGTAACTGCACCCTCTTCGATCAATTTTTTCACAGCGCGCGGTGTGACTTTCTTACCCGCTTCTGCAATCACTTCACCTGTCGCGGCGTCGATCAAATCATAGGTTGGGCGTGTGCCACGAACACGTTCAGGGAAGAACTTTGTAACCCATCCACGACCTTTTTCATGACGGAATGACACAGTGTCATAATAGGCCGACACGATGTCTTCTTGATCCATGCCAAGCGCATAAAGAAGCGTTGTGACAGGCAACTTGCGACGACGGTCGATACGTGCATAAACGATATCTTTCGCGTCAAATTCAAAGTCCAACCAAGACCCACGGTATGGGATGATGCGGCAGGCAAACAGCAACTTACCAGAGCTGTGTGTTTTGCCTTTGTCATGGTCAAAGAATACACCAGGCGAACGGTGCATCTGTGAAACAATCACACGCTCTGTGCCGTTCACAACGAATGTACCGTTTGGCGTCATCAAAGGCATGTCGCCCATGAATACATCTTGTTCTTTGATGTCCTTCACCGACTTAGCGCCAGTGTCTTCGTCAATATCAAACACAATCAAACGCAATGTCACTTTAAGTGGAGCGCTATATGTCATGTCGCGTTGCTGACATTCTTCGACATCATATTTCGGATGCTCAAGATCATATCCCACGAATTCTAGGATAGAGGTTTCGTTGAAATCCTTAATCGGGAAAACCGATTGGAATACGCCTTTGATACCTTCTCCATCAAGTGGAGCTGGCTGATCACCTGAATTCAGAAACAGATCATAAGACGATTTTTGAACCTCAATCAGGTTCGGCATGTCTAGGACTTCGCGGATTTTACCGTAGTACTTACGAAGACGTTTTTGGCCAAGATAGCTTTGCGCCATGGTCGGTGTCACCTTTCTTTTCTCAACAGAAACACGAAACCGTCGGGCACCGGTCGCGTTCCCCAATGAGACAGCACAAGTTCGATCAATTCCCGGCACACTTCCCGTAGAGTGCCTCCCGATCTTTGAACTCTGCCTTAAAAAACGCCATCATCTAAATGGCCCTTATTAAGACAGACGAAGCTGGATGCGAAAACTCGCACCCAGCTAAGCTTTGTAAGCCCAGGTTTCCCTGGCAAACTGGCTTATGCCAATTCGACCTCTGCGCCAGCTGCTTCCAGCTTGCCTTTGATGTCTTCTGCTTCGGCTTTTTCAACGCCTTCTTTGATCTTGCCGCCAGACTCAACCAAGTCTTTCGCTTCTTTAAGGCCAAGGCCTGTGATGCCGCGTACTTCTTTGATGACTGCGATTTTGTTGCCGCCTGCAGATTTCAGAACTACGTCGAATTCTGATTTTTCTTCTGCTGCTGCACCGCCTGCGTCGCCCGCTGCCCCTGCAACCATAACTGCGCCGCCAGCTGCTGGCTCGATGCCGTACTCGTCTTTCAAGATTGTTTTTAGTTCTTGTGCTTCAAGCAGTGTTAGACCTACGATCTCTTCTGCTAGTTTTTTCAGATCAGCCATTTTAGACTCTTTCCGTTACTAAAGGTTGTGTTCCAACGATGGGGTATATCCACCGCAGGTAATCAAATTGCTTATGCAGCTTTCTCTTCGATGGTCGAAAGAATGCTTGCGATGTTGCTTGCAGGTGCGCCAATTGCGCCAGCGATGTTCGAAGCAGGTGCACCAATGCAACCCACGATAGACGCAATAAGCTCTTCGCGAGATGGCATTTTTGATACCGCTTCAACGCCAGCACGATCCAATGCGTTTTCACCCATTGCACCGCCAAGGATTTCGAACTTTGCGTTCGACTTAGCGAAGTCTTCGGCCACTTTGGCTGCTGCCACAGGGTCCTCAGAAAAGGTGAGCACTGTCATGCCTGTTAGGTATTGGGTCATGCTTTCGCATGGCTTACCCTCTAGGGCGATTTTGGCGAGCCTGTTCTTGGCAACACGCACAGATGCTTCGGCCGCACGTGCACGTGCGCGAAGATCTTGCATATCAGCAACTGTCAAACCTGCGTAATGGGCTACGACCACAACGCCAGAGCTTTCAAAGATTTGGCCGAGTTCCTCAACCACTTTCTCTTTTTGTGCTCTATCCACAGTTTCACTCCAATTTTGGGGATCACTCCCCGGCTCAGTTTTGCCAAGGAAACCTTGGCGTTCGGGGTCCGTGATAAGGGGCCGAGGCCAAAAACACCCGAAGGCTATGCCTTGCGGTGAAATTCTTACTCATTCCCATCTCAGGAAGGATTTATAGAGAAATCTCTACCCTCCGTCTCGGACAGACAATACCCCAGACGTTTGATACGCTGGGGTATTACGGTGTCTGATAAGGGATTCTTTTACTTTTGCCAAGGGGGCAAAGCGAAAAAGATAATACCCTTATGTGACCCTCATCTTTTGAAAACAAAAAAGGGCGCGATAACCGCGCCCTTCAACTCTAATAAAGCGCTTATTACTCAGCTGCTGCGTTGTCCACATTCACTTTGACACCTGGGCCCATGGTTGAGCTTAGCGTGATGCCCTTCATGTAGGCACCTTTTGCGCCTGTTGGCTTTGCTTTCGCAACGGCACCAACGAATGCACGGATGTTTTCAACAAGCTTGGCTTCGTCGAATGACGCTTTTCCAACGCCCGCGTGCACAACGCCGCCTTTTTCAGCTTTGAACTGAACTTCGCCGCCTTTTGCCGCCTGAACAGCTGCCGCAACATCCATGGTCACAGTGCCAACTTTTGGGTTTGGCATTAGGTTGCGTGGGCCAAGGATTTTACCCAAACGACCAACAACTGGCATCATGTCAGGTGTCGCGATGCACCGATCGAATTCGATTGTGCCGCCCTGAACTGTTTGCATCAAATCTTCTGCACCAACAACGTCTGCACCCGCTTCGCGTGCTTCATCTGCTTTTGCATCACGTGCGAAAACTGCGACGCGAACTGATTTGCCTGTGCCATTTGGTAGGCCAACAACACCGCGCACCATTTGGTCCGCGTGACGTGTGTCAACGCCTAGGTTCATCGCAATTTCGATGGTTTCATCGAATTTTGCAGACGCATGCGATTTAACCAACGCCACGGCTTCTTCAACTGTTAAGTTTTCTTTGTCCTGAAAGGCTTCGCGCGCAGCGCGTGTACGTTTACCCAATTTTGCCATCTTACTTCACCTCAATGCCGATTGAGCGCGCAGAGCCAAGGATGATTTGCATCGCTGCTTCTACGTCATTTGCAGAAAGATCTTTCATCTTTGCTTCTGCGATTTCGCGTACCTGAGCTGCAGTCACGTAACCCGCAACTTCACGACCAGGTGTTTCCGCGCCCTTTGGACGGTTCCGCTTACCAACTGGCTTCAGGCCTGCTGCTTTTTTCAGGTAATAAGACGCAGGAGGTGTCTTGATGTCCATTGAGAAGGATTTATCCTGATAATACTCAATGATTGTTGGGCACGGTGCGCCCTGCTCCATGTCGGCTGTTTTCGCGTTGAACGCTTTACAGAATTCCATGATGTTGATGCCGCGCTGACCCAATGCTGGACCTACGGGCGGAGATGGGTTTGCGCCACCTGCAGGGATCTGCAGCTTCAGCGTACCAACCAATTTCTTGGCCATATCTTTCTTCCTTTTCCAACGCCCCATTGACGCGTCGCGGGGGCAAGTTACGTTGTGTGGTCCGGAAGAGACGCCGCGACGGCCCTACCTCCCACAGATTTGCTCAGCCCTGCTTTGAGACCTGAGTAAATTCCAGTTCAACCGGCGTTTCACGACCAAAGATCGAAACGGTCACTTTCAAACGCTGGTTTGCATCATCAACAAATTCTACCAAACCGTCGAAATCTTCGAACGGGCCGTCGTTGACTTTAACCTTTTCACCGACTTCATACGTCAGCAATGTACGCGGTGCGTCTTCGCCTTCTTGAACACGGTTTAGGATTGCGTTCACTTCTGCGTCGCGCATCGGCATCGGGCGACCTTGTGGACCCAAGAAGCCAGTGACACGGTTCATCGAATTGATCAGGTGATATCCCTGATCCGACATCTCCATGCGCACCAAAACATACCCTGGCATAAAGCGTCGCTCGGTCGTGACTTTTTTCCCACGACGCACTTCGATCACTTCTTCAGTGGGCACCAACACTTCTTCGATCTCGTCCTCTAGACTAGCCTCGATGACAGATGTTCGAATTTGCTCGGCGATTTTCTTTTCAAAATTTGAAAGAACACTGACCGAGTACCACCGCTTTGCCATATGCTTTTAAATCCTTATTATTCCCGCGGCTTGCGCCACATTTCGCGTGTGCCACGCAGATTTCACGTCGCGTTAGCACCAAAAAAACCGGCGTGCAACGCGAATCGTCACACGCCAGTCAATTGTTAGTCGCAGCGTATAGCCGCAGGTCCACCGATTTTCAAGGCCGATCAATCATCAAGTTACATGATTAGGAGACGTCAGAATGCGTGGGTCAACTGCGGCTGAAATAGTTGAAATGCGCAGCACAGAAAAACTGATACGAGACGTGGTTTCGCGAGCCTAAGCGAAAAAGCTCCACAGCATCTGAAGGCCCGAGCGAAACACCCAATCAAAGATCCCAAAGAATGTCGCGGCAAGCGCGCTCATCACGAAAACCATACCTGTCGTCAACAAAACTTCGCGGCGCGTTGGCCACGTCACCTTTGAAACTTCCGAGCGAACTTGCTGGATAAACTGGAATGGGTTTGACGTAGCCATCTGCGTACTCTCTGTGAATTGCACTGCTCAGTTATCGCTTTGAGCTGATGATTTCAAGAGCACTTCTTTTGTGTGTCGATCTCCGATGAACAATAATTGTCATTGTGATTATTTTATTTCGACTAACTTGCACCCAAACCTGCGTAAGTTACTAGCGCTCACCAACAACAATAGAAGTGTATCAAATTGTTACCATTAAGTGCCATAGAAAATCACAAACACGCCCGAAACTCTGCATTTTCTGTCGATTTGAGAAAACTTAACACCTACGGCGGTTTGGACACGATTTATAAACACCGCCAACTGTGCTATACTATGCGTGCGAAAGGACTTGTATCGTGACACAGAAAAAGTTCGATAACCTAAGCCCATCAAATCGCATCAAAAAAGACATGGACACACGTGCGATTTCGCGCCTCTCGGATTTGCACTTTCCTCCTAAGCTCACCAAGAGAGAAAGTGAAATTTTACCATTATTACTCGCTGGCAGTACGAGAGATGAGATCGCATCCTCCCTCAGTGTATCGCCCGAAACGGTAAAATTGCACACGCGGAACATTCTTTCAAAATTTGGCGCGACCACGGTGCGCGATGGATTTTACGACATGAATCTTTACCAAACTCACTATGGAGTGGGCGGACAAGGAAGTGATCGTTTTGAGAACCTGTTCCAATGCGTATGCCAAATTCTGCCCGGACGAAGAGACGTTCGGATCACCAACAAACTCAACATAACTGTGATGCAGGACGAATTGTCAGAGTTCAAATTTTCATACGTCGCCAACGGTTCGCTTGTCGATGCGATAGCACCTGGAAACATGTTGGACGGACCTGACGACGCGGATCATGCCCAAACGTTTAGGATTATTCCGGGAACAACACTGAATATGTTTGATCCCTACGAATTCAGTTTTGGCGTGACATTCAAAGATGAATTCCAAGACAATACAGGATTGATTGTCGAACAGGCGACCTATCCTGCGCTCAGACGTGAATATATTTTTGAATTCGATCCAGCCGACGTCCCCGACCGCATCCAATACGACGCGCTAAGTGGAACGCACATCATAGATAACTACCCTCTAGATGTGGACACAAACGGAAATAGATTGTCGATCATTGATACATCGCCTAGAGTGCCGATGAGCCTACGGGTTAAATGGGGATGGAACGAAGATTAGCCTGAAGGTGGCAGGGGCAGCAGGGTTCGAACCCGCGACCTACGGTTTTGGAGACCGTCGCTCTACCAGCTGAGCTATACCCCTATCGACGCTGTGGATACGATGCCAAGCACGGGAATTCAAGTGCAAAACGCCCAAAAATTTGATTATCAATTGCATCCATTAACCGCTGTCCAATCTGTTGATGATCACATTGTGAGGCATGCATATGTGACATCCCGAGTTTTATTGAAACGATCTGATCCTGCACCTGCGATACAGCGTTGTAAAGCTCAGGATAGAACCCAATCAAATCCGCAACTGGAAATTCAAATTCGGGATGCGAAGCCTGTGGTTTTTTATACCCATGAACAACAGTTTTTGCGCGCCAGCGTGCACGCATGATCGTTAAATTGCGCACCCATTCGTCTTGGAGAGTGTGAAACACAATATCTGCCCGTGCCGCATCAATTCTGACAAGTTTCGTGATCAAATGTTTGGTAAAATGACATTCAACAAAATCTGCCTCTGGAAATAGATCATATAGGGGACCAAGTGCCGTCACAAATCGATCATTGCGTCTAGGATGCACACGGTAAAACGGATTGGATTGATTGACGACACTGGGGGCCTCCACAAAGATAACCTGCGCATTTTCAATAATCTCGTGTATTGCATCATCCTCAATATAAAACCCAGCACCGGAATGCTGCGCCCCAAGATTTAGGATGGGCATTCCCATTTCACGCTCTAACATGGCGCTGAAGGGATCTGGAACTTTACCACCAAAGGTATCCGCGCCACCCAGACAAACACCGTAAGTGTGCTTGCAAGACTTTTTGGGACCCCGAAACAAATTTTTTGAATTACCGTATTGGCATAGAATAAAATCGACTGGACGTGCGTCCATCGTCACATAGCTCATAGCTCACCACCTAATTTTCACCCAAAATCAGGGATCTCATGATTCTCTTTCTAATTCGCTAACAAGAAATCTGAATTGCCGCCTTGTCAGCAGCATCAATGGATGCATATGGTGCATCAAACGTCACGGCTGAGGATGATTTGATGGCGATTCAAACTGTTGGTGTGATTGGCGCGGGTCAAATGGGGAATGGCATTGCCCATGTACTGTCACAGTCTGGCTACTCCGTTTTACTGAATGATGTAAACCAAGAGGCATTAGAGCGCGCCATTGAGCGCGTAAGAAAAAACATGGAGCGTCAGTTGCGCAGCGGAAAGATTTCAGAAGATGAAATCAATGCCGCGATCGGGCGGATCAAAACGACGCTGGATTTAGCGGAATTGGGCAAAACGGATTTGATCATCGAGGCCGCAACCGAAGATGAGAGCGTAAAGCAAAAGATTTTTGACAGCGTCCTACCCCATCTAAAGCCAGAAACAATTTTAACATCTAATACGTCTTCGATTTCGATTACCCGATTAGCCAGCCGCACGGACCGACCTGAAAAATTTATGGGGTTTCATTTTATGAACCCAGTACCCGTTATGCAGTTGGTTGAACTTATCCGTGGCATCGCAACAGATCAGGACACGTATAATTCATGTCTTGAGGTTGTTAATTCCCTTGGCAAAACTGCGGCAAGCGCAGAAGATTTTCCCGCATTCATCGTGAACCGCATCCTCATGCCTATGATCAACGAGGCGGTCTATACGCTCTATGAAGGTGTGGGATCTGTTCAGTCAATTGACCAATCCATGAAACTGGGCGCCAATCATCCCATGGGTCCGCTTGAACTGGCCGATTTTATTGGATTGGACACATGTTTGGCGATCATGAATGTTCTGCACGATGGATTAGCAGACACGAAATACCGCCCCTGCCCGCTGCTGACGAAATATGTGGAAGCAGGTTGGTTGGGTCGCAAAACCCAGCGTGGTTTTTATGACTATCGCGGGGAAACCCCCGTACCGACCCGATAGGATCAAGCGGTCCCAATTGTTTTTGAGCGCAGCCACTTCATAAAACCGCGCGAATCATTGGACCATTTTTTGATTTCATCACGATCAATCGCTGCGCGTACGATTGGGGCCTGTGGCTTATTCATTGCGATCACAACTTCGCGGATCAATAATCCCTGTCGCAAAGTTGCGGAAATTTGGTTTGCAATCTGATAAAGCCGTGAATTTGCACCCGGGAAAAAGACAGGAACAACAGTGGCTTTGGACCGTTGAATCATTTTCGCAGTAAACGGGTTCCACTCACGTTCCACAACGGGCCCCATCATTGTGTCAGATGAAGCGACCTTACCCGATGGAAAAATCACGATTACGCCGTCATTTGCCAAATGTTCCATTGCGCGCTTTCGCATTTCAATGCTTTTGGCGATTGCATCTTCTTCGTGGTCAAATGGTACAGGGATCATGAAATCTGCGATCTGATCGACATCTGTCAAAAGCGAACGGGTTAAAATTTTATAGTCTTTGCGCACACGCCCAATCAATTCCGCAAGCACCATGCCATCCACCAAACCATGGGGATGATTGGCCGTGATAATCACGGGGCCCGATTGGGGAATATGGGCCAATTGTTCCGCAGGCGTTTGTACATCAATTTCCATGACATCTAACGCCTGGGCAAAAAAAGCATGGCCTTTTGGAATGCCACGCCGTTCAAACGCACGAATGCGGGACAACAAACGCCATTTTCCCGTCAAAAATTCGATTGTCTGAATTGTTTTGCGCTGAAGCGGATTTGGGAAGGTTGTCGCATAGGACAATTTACGGCCGTCATAGGGTTGATCGTCCACAGCGGCGCTATCCTGATCCGATGTTTGCTCTGTCACCATAGTTATTGGTCTTCACCAAAGCGATTGTCAATGAGTTCGCCAAGGGCGGTCAAAAGCTCTTGCGCTTGCGCACCTTCGGTCGTGATATCGACCTGTGTGCCTTTGGAGGCGACCAACATCAACAACCCCATGATACTGTCACCACTAGCGTCAATACCGTCTTTTTCAATCGTCGCGTTGGCGTCAAACTGCTCAACCATGTCAACGAACTTTGCGGATGCGCGCGCATGCAAACCTTTTTCGTTTACGATAGTGAATGTCCCCTGAGAAGTGCTCATACGTTATCTGCCCCTATTCGCCGTCCATGCTATCTAGGTATTTGCGTCCCGCGTCAATGGAGGCCGTGATTGCGGCCTCTAACGGCAGGTGACGCGATTTGGCAAGTTTCACAAGAACAGGCAGGTTTACACCGTATAAAATTTTGCGATCTTCCCCACGACACGCAGGCAATGCAAGGTTTGAAGGACTGCCGCCAAACATGTCGGTGACGATCACCACACCATCGCCTGTGTCAACCTCATCAGCAAGGGCGCAAATCTGATCTTGTTTTTCGCGCCTGTCGTGTTCGGCCTCGATCGCAACAGAGGCCATGCCAACCTGTCGTCCGACAACATGTTCGACTGCGGCCAAATATTCTTTGGCAAGTCCCCCATGCGCAACGATCACGATCCCGATCAAAATGTGCCCTCAATTCCCACACAGGGCTATATTTTTGCCCTGCGCTCTAACTCTCTGTGTCGTACTGACACCACCCAACCATGATTTGCAAGCGCCTTAGCCACGGTTTCCGCAAGGGCAACTGAACGATGCTGACCACCAGTACAGCCAAACCCAATTGAAAAATGAGTTTTGCCCTCATCCACATAGGCTGGCAAGAGGAAGACGGATAAATCCATCACTTTTGCGAAAAATTCCTCAAAACGCGTGTCATTTTGGACAAAACTTTGCACACCATCGGATCGTCCATCTAGGGATCTTAGGGACGGATCCCAATAGGGGTTATTCAAAAAACGACAATCAAAGACCATGTCGATTCCTGAAGGTGCACCGCGTTTATAAGAAAACGAATGGATCGTGATTGCCAGTTTGCTTTCGCCACTACGGTTAAATAACCGATCCACCTGTGCACGCAAATCATGGGGCGACATGTCCGATGTATCCAGAACAATGGTCGCTGCATCTTGGATTTCGTTTAACAAATCGCGTTCACGGTCAATTCCGTCCTGTGGCGTTTCAGCAGGGGCCAATGGATGGCGCCGTCGCGTTTCGGAAAATCGTCGCACCAAAATCGCGTTGGTTGCCGCGACAAAAACAACTTCCAACGACAACCAGCTGTGCGCAGATAGGTCCGCCAACATGTCCAAAACTGCTTTTGTCGTAAAATCACGTGTGCGCGTATCTAGGCCAATTGCAATTTTGGCACCTGGCATACCCGGGGCAACCACACGCGACACAAGCGAAATTGGCAGGTTATCGATAGTTTCGTACCCAAGATCTTCAAGACATCTGATCGTGGTTGTTCGCCCAGCACCTGACAATCCGGTAACAATAACCAGCTTTACACGCGCATCTAGCGGCATTTCAGACATGCAAACCTCTATAGGTCTTTGACGATCCCGTACCTGGCAAAGATATACAAACTTTGCGCAAATGCGTCCAGTTTGTAATCATAAAACACCGGAATATCATGCCCCATGATATTGACCGCTTGCTGTTCAGGAAGACGTTCTGTTTCCTTTTTGCCCAGATCAACAATCAAACCCAGTCGCGCATTCTCCGTCATCGGCGCCCGTAAAATTCCAATTCCGCGCGCTTCGATCCCCATGGGCAGGTTTGGGGGTCGCTCAACCGTTATGCCACGTTCGTCTCCAATCAATAGACAGCGATCATCCCCAACTAAAAATGCGCCCAGCGCAATCAGCTTCATCGCCAGTGTCGATTTTCCAGACCCTGAGGGGCCAACAATTAAAATACCAACACCATCCACCGACACGCAGGTGGAATGCCTAATTTCACGATCACTTATGCTCACAACGGTAAACCTACTACAAAACGGTTGCCAAGCAGCGCAGATGTCGCGTCCATTTGTGTTGGACGAATACTTTCAGCCCAAATCGCCCCATCATGCGCGTCGATAATCTGTTTGGAAATTGCCAACACCAATTCAGAACTATTCCCAAAATCATTGGCGGGACGTTCAGAATAAAACCTGTGAAACACTTCCGCCAGTGCACCCTCTGGAGTCCTGGGTCCAATGTCTTCGACGACGACAAGCACTACTTTAGATATACCCGCACACATTACTGCCTTTATTATTAGCGACAAATATGCGCACTTTTTAGCCCAAAAATCAATAAATAAAGCCGATTCGGCATTTCATCCGTCTTTTGCGTGTTTTCGGCATCTGAAACAAATTTCCCTTATCAAAGCGTTAGCGCAAACGGATTGATCAAGTTTCCGATCGAGACAATGTTATCGCTATCTTTTGCGCTAACATATGATGTTTGCGCTAACGGTGACAAAAGTATCCTGTTCACTCGGATCAGCATCATGTTAAAGCGAATTTGTGGGTGCCATTCCTCGGGCGCAGTCGGGGAAAGTTCATCATGTATTCCCCACACTTTGTAAAATCGCCAAATTGGCATAAGGAGTTATAAAATGACATCAGGACGGGTCAACCCGAAGTTCCGACTAGACGATCAAGGCATCAGCGGTCTGGGGAATGTCTATTATAACTATTTAGAGCCTGCACTTATCCAAGAAGCACTAAAGCGTGAGGAAGGCACCTTGGGACGGGGTGGGGCGTTTTTGGTAACAACTGGCAAGTTCACCGGCCGTTCGCCCAAAGACAAACATGTTGTTAAGACACCTTCAGTTGCAGATAGTATCTGGTGGGAAAACAATGCGGCAATGTCACCTGAGGGGTTCGATGCCCTGCATGCAGACATGATAGAGCATATGAAGGGTCGTGATTACTTTGTTCAGGACTTGATTGGCGGCTCTGATCCAACGGTTTCAATCAACGTGCGCATGGTCACAGAATTGGCATGGCACAACCTATTTATTCGTCACCTTCTTCGCCGCCCAGAGCGCGCGCAACTTGACAGTTTTATCGCAGACTTCACCGTCATCAATTGCCCGAGCTTTCAGGCGAACCCTGAAAAGCATAACTGCCGCAGCGAAACTGTAATCGCGATGAACTTTGACAAAAAGCTAATCTTGATCGGCGGCACAGAATACGCAGGTGAAAACAAAAAATCTGTCTTCACTCTTTTGAATTACTTGCTGCCTGAAAAGGGCATAATGCCGATGCACTGTTCGGCAAACCATGCGGTTGGCAATCCTGTTGATACGGCCGTTTTCTTTGGCCTTTCAGGTACAGGTAAAACAACACTATCTGCGGATCCACAACGTGTGTTGATTGGTGATGATGAACATGGTTGGTCCGATCGTGGCACGTTCAATTTCGAAGGTGGCTGTTACGCAAAAACGATTAACCTGAACCCCGAAGCGGAACCTGAAATTTTCGCAACAACCAGCAAATTTGGCACCGTGATCGAAAACATGGTTTTTGATCACGACACGCTTGAACTGGATTTCGATGATGACAGTCTAACGGCAAACATGCGTTGCGCCTATCCGCTTGGCTATATCTCGAACGCCTCGGACACCGCATTGGGTGGACATCCAAAAAACCTTATCATGCTGACGTGTGATGCATTCGGGGTGCTGCCTCCCATCGCGCGTCTGACACCCGCACAGGCAATGTACCACTTCCTTTCTGGTTTCACATCCAAGGTTGCAGGCACAGAACGTGGTGTGACAGAACCTGAACCAACATTCTCGACATGTTTTGGTGCGCCATTCATGCCCCGCCGCCCAGAAGCATACGGCAACCTATTGCGGGAAAAAATCGCCAAGCATGGCGCGACATGCTGGTTGGTGAACACTGGTTGGACTGGCGGTGCATATGGCACAGGATCACGTATGCCAATCAAGGCAACGCGTGCCCTGCTAACTGCTGCATTGGATGGATCATTGGCAGAGGCGAAGTTCCGCAAAGACGAAAACTTTGGCTTCGACGTTCCTGTTGAGGTTCCGGGCGTTGACAAAGCGCTTCTTGATCCGCGCAGCACATGGAATGATCCTGCTGCATACGACGCACAGGCAGCAAAATTGGTGCAAATGTTTGCCGATAATTTTGAACAATATGTCCCCTACATCGACGAAGATGTGAAGGCCGCGGCCATTAGCTAATTTGCAAAACGATGAAATGAAAAGGGCCACCTCACGCGCTCCTTTTTTATTGTACAGCGCGATAGGCCCGTTCAACCTCTATCAACTTTTGCTTCCGCCACAGCCCACCGCCATAGCCCGTCAATGACCCATCCGCGCCGATGACACGGTGGCAAGGGATCACGATAGCAATTTGATTGGTCCCGTTGGCACGTGCAACCGCACGTATTGCAGTTGGGTTCTCAATCATCTGCGCCAATTGTGCATAACTGCAGGTTTGTCCCGCAGGAATATCACATAATGCCCGCCATACGCGCTTGGTAAACTCCGTCCCATGTAGCGCGAGTGGTAGATCAAATACTGGACGCTTACCTGCAAAAAATTCTGTTAACTGTTGTTCTGTTTTCTCGGTTATTGGTGTGCTGTCAAACCCCATGTTACCGCGACACGCACGATGCAGTTTTTGCATTTCACGGGGCAGCGCGCGGCGGTCAACGAATTCTAACAAATGTAGATGGGTTTGATCCGCAGCAATAATCATTGGCCCCACAGGGGTATCGCGACATCGCAACGCGATCCCACCCTGCCCGTTTAGATCACTGGGTCGCAACCCCGTGACTTGTGTGAAATACTCTCTGAAGGCTGAAGCACTTTCAAATCCCGCTTCGACTTGGGCGTCGATTACACGGCCACCGCGGCTCAGTTCGGTGAACCCTTGTCTAAGCCTTGAGAGTCGCGCCATTTCCAGAAATGTCATGCCGAAATGTCGTTTAAACAATCGCCGTGTCGTGGATAGGTCATAGCCCATTTTCTCCACATCCGCCTCACGCCATCGCCGTGCGGGATCCTTTTCAAGCACCTCTAGCAGATGTTGCAACTGCGGAGCCTCGGCTGCAATCGCTCCAGTTGGGTCACAGCGTTTACAGGGCCGATAGCCCGCCTCAAAACACGCCGCTATGGTTGAGTAAAAGGTGCAATTCTTGCGATGTGCTGTGGGCGCAGGGCAACTTAGCCTGCAAAAAATCCCTGTCGAGGTCACACCAACAAAGGCCTGATCCTCATAACTTTTGTCGCGCACACATAATGCGGCGTATAATGTATCATCGTCTGGTAAATCAAATAACATGGAATAAGCATACAGCGCATTGGCCCTTCGTCTGCCGTTTTTCGGGCGTCTTCGTAAAATTATGCAGGTTTTGTTGTCACCCACACACCGCCCTTGGCTTCCGACTAAGTGTGTGAGATGCGCAAACGATGAAACGATTTGATCTGATACCTGAGAAACTGTTATTCTTGGAAAACTTCAACCGGAAAACCGTCTTTGGATCAGGTCTGCGTCAGACACACGAGGAACAAATTGTTTCGCTCACCCAAAGTGTTGCACAGCAGATCGATACATAGTTGCGCGAACAGCATGTAACCAAAGGGTGGTTTGATCCAAATACAGAGGTGCAGAAATACTCGCTCGAAGAAATCGAAGCGGCCATGACGGAGTAATTTTTTACACTGTTGTAATATTCGGCCCTAACCTTGCTTTCAGCGCAACAAACGCTTGATTTTTTCGCGGTTTGCGCATAAACGCCCGCGAAGAAACTAACCGGGTCGGATCGACCCCCAAACAACGAGGCGCACATAGCCATGGCAAAGGAAAAGTTTGATCGCAGTAAGCCGCATTGTAACATCGGCACGATTGGTCACGTTGACCACGGTAAGACGACGTTGACAGCGGCGATTACGAAATATTTTGGTGACTTCCAAGCGTATG
>JAKMGV010000188.1 GCA_022424725.1 Paracoccaceae bacterium | reverse complement strand
AGATAGACCCCGACCAAAACAAAACCGATGGCAAGCCATTTGGTGGCATTCATTTGATCAGCACCCACAGCGAGGGCAAATAAAATCCCAATAATGGGCTGAACATAGGTAAAGACTGAGAGGGTAGTAGCCCGCAGATGCCGTATGGCATACATCATCAGCAAATAAGTCATAAAGGTTGTGCCGAGCACCACAAAGCCAATCCGCCAATAGATCGAGAGTGGTATTTGTTGCCATTCGATGGCTAAAAACTCGGGTAAAGCCACGGGGGCACTCATTACCAGCCCAATCAAAAACAACCATTTGAGCAGATGGATGGTATTGTATTTTTGACTCAGGGGTTTGACATAGATCATATAGAGACCATAGGCGCTTGCATTGACGACAAATAAGAAGTTGCCCAAGGCGATATTGGGTGCGTTGGGGGGCGCGTGTTGGTTAAACAAAATCAGGGATAATGCGCCCAAAAATCCAAGGAGAACGCCAATCACACGATATCGTGCCATTTGCTCTTTGAGCAGTAGGGCAGAAAACAAAAACACCATGATGGGGGTGGTGGTGATAATCACCGTACTGTTGATGGGGGTGGAATATTCCAATCCTTTAAAAAAGGCAAGCATATTGATGGCCATACCCAAAAACGCAGCGCGAACAAAATGCCTGAAATCCGCACGGGCAATGGGCTGTTTGGGCAAAAACAGACTCACTGCCCAAAAAAGTACTGTGCCTCCGATCAGGCGAATCATGATAAAGCCAAAGCCCTGTACATAGGTGGGCATGACGTCTTTGGCAATGGTGTGGTTGAGGGCATAAATGGTGGTGCCTCCCAAGGCAGCCAATATGGCAAGGAATCGCTTATCCATGAACGGCCCGTTGCATGTCTGCAACTGTTTTTTTGGCATTGCCCAAATAAAAGTTGTTTTCCCAGTGGAGAATGGGACGCTTAAGACAGCTATATTCCGTTTCCAATAGCTGTTTATAGCCCGTTTCGTCTAGGGTTTTTCCTGCTTTATTGAGGGCTTGCAGCACCCGAGAGCGTTTGTTGATGAGTTGTTCATACGATTGAGTCACGCCATAGAGGGCCTCGAGTTGTGCCTGACTGATGGGTTGGTGTTTGACATCCTGCAATTTGGTGCCTTCTGGCAGGTTGAGTTCCTTCAAAATGCGCATACAAGTATTGCAAGTCGATAAGTAGATGTAGGAGTTCATCGTGCTGTGGTTTCTCGTTCAAAGATGATGAATTTTTTAGGAAAAGTAGGTGTGGTTGCGCAAACATCAATACATTTGCTGCCAAATCATATTGAGATGGGAAAAGACAACCTCCAATTCAATTCAAAAACGATTCATGGCGGACAACATCCCGACAAGGGCTATGGCGCTGTGATGCCCCCCGTTTATCTGACCTCCACCTATGCCCAAAGCACACCTGGAGGGCATATGGGCTATGAATACAGTCGCACACACAATCCCACCCGAACGGCACTCGAAGCCGCTTTGGCGAGTATCGAAGATGGTACCCACGGATTCTGCTTTGGATCGGGCATGGCCGCCATCGATGCGGTCATCAAGCTGCTCTCCCCGGGAGACGAGGTGATTTCGACCAATGATCTCTATGGCGGTAGCTATCGGATTTTCACCAAGATATTTGAAGACTTTGGGATTGGGTTTCACTTTGTCGATATGCAAGACCCCGCCAATGTGGCTGCAAAAATCAATGCCAAAACCAAGCTGATCTGGGTCGAAACTCCCACCAATCCGATGATGAATGTGGTGGATATCGAAGCCATGCACAAGCTGGTGGCAGACAAAGACATTTTACTGGCAGTTGACAATACCTTTGCTTCGCCTTATCTGCAACAACCCCTCACCATGGGCGCCGATATTGTGATGCACTCCGCAACCAAATACCTCGGGGGACACTCCGATGTGATTTTGGGTGCCTTGGTGGTGCGCGATGCTGCGCTAGCAGAGCGTTTGTCGTTTATCCAAAACGCCAGCGGTGCGGTTTGTGGTCCTCTTGATGCCTTTTTGGTATTGCGGGGGATCAAAACCCTGCATGTCCGTATGCAACGCCATTGCGAAAACGGAGAGAAAATCGCCCATTTTTTAGCCGATCATCCCAAAGTGGCTAAGGTGTATTGGCCAGGCTTTCCGACCCATCCCAATCACGAGGTGGCCAAAAGACAGATGAATGGCTTTGGAGGTATGATTTCGTTTGTACTTGGAGATGATTCACTCGAAAAAGCCACCCAAACGGTGGAGCAACTTCAACTCTTTACCTTGGCCGAATCGCTCGGAGGCGTGGAGAGCTTGGCTGGACATCCTGCGAGCATGACCCACGCATCGATTCCCAAAGCAGAACGAGAAAAATCGGGCGTGGTCGATGGCTTGATTCGCCTAAGTGTGGGCATCGAAGACAGCGATGATTTGATCGAAGATCTCAAGCAAGCACTTGGCTAGCCAATTTAAATTAATCCGTATTTTTAACAGATAAAACTTAACCATGAAACAAATCATTGAGCAGTTTATCACTGATGTCGAAAAGCGCAACCAACATGAGCCAGAGTTTATGCAAGCAGTTCGTGAAGTTGCCGAAAATGTAATCCCCTATATCGTTCAGCATGACATCTATCACGGAAAAAATATCTTGATGCGCATGGCCGAACCCGAGCGGGTAGTAAGCTTTCGCGTACCGTGGATTGATGATACCGGAGAAATTCGGGTCAACCGTGGTTTTCGGATCGAAATGAACTCTGCCATTGGGCCTTACAAGGGTGGCTTGCGTTTTCATGAGTCGGTCAACCTGAGTATTCTTAAATTTTTGGCATTCGAACAAGTATTTAAAAATGCGTTGACAACCCTTCCGATGGGGGGTGGAAAAGGCGGTGCTGACTTTGATCCTAAAGGCAAATCAGACGGGGAAGTGATGCGTTTTTGTCAGAGCTTTATGACCGAGCTATTTCGCCATATCGGTCCTAATCGGGATATTCCTGCTGGGGATATCGGGGTTGGTGGGCGAGAAATTGGCTATATGTTTGGCCAATACAAACGGCTGAAAAATGAATTTACAGGTGTTCTTACTGGAAAAGGAATCAGTTGGGGTGGTTCAATGATCCGCCCCGAAGCCACAGGATACGGTGCCGTATATTTTGCTGAAAATATGCTTTCCACCAAATCGGATGGGCTGCAAGGCAAAAGCGTAGTGATTTCTGGTTCGGGGAATGTGGCGCAATACGCTGCCGAAAAATGTATTCAGTTGGGTGCCAAGGTTCTCACTCTTTCCGATTCTTCGGGCTATGTGATGGATCCAGATGGGATCGATGCCGATAAGCTGGCTTTTGTAATGGACATGAAAAATACCAAACGTGAACGAATTAACAAATATGTCGATACCTATCCCCGTGCAAGCTTCCACGCTGGGGAGCGGCCATGGGCGGTGCCTTGCGATGTGGCCTTGCCTTGTGCGACCCAAAACGAACTCGATGAAAACGATGCCAAGCAGCTCGCTGCCAATGGATGTTTTTGTGTGAGTGAAGGCGCCAATATGCCTTCCACCCCCCAAGCGATTAAAGTATTCCACGCCAACAAGATGCTCTATGCACCGGGCAAGGCATCGAATGCAGGTGGCGTAGCGGTTTCTGGATTGGAAATGGCACAGAACTCCCTCCGCTATAGCTGGACTCGAGAAGAAGTGGATGAACGTTTACAGGCGATTATGTCTGATATACACAATAGCTGTGTGGCCTATGGCCAAAATGGCGATCATGTCAACTATGAAAAAGGAGCCAATATCGCTGGTTTTGTCAAAGTTGCCGATGCCATGCTTGCACAGGGGGTGGTTTAGGCATACGTTTTGAAGAAGATTTCCGTTTACTGTGATATGAAAGCCCTACAAATTTTATTGTTGTTCTGTACCGCTGTCCTATACGGGCAGTATTCTGG
>JAKMGV010000187.1 GCA_022424725.1 Paracoccaceae bacterium | reverse complement strand
CACATCCCTCAACCGTGATGCGGTGCATGTATCGACGATGCCCATCATAGTCGTTGATCGCCTTGTGCCATGTCGCGCGGTTG
Organism: Paracoccaceae bacterium; assembly: GCA_022424725.1. Lineage (GTDB taxonomy): Bacteria > Pseudomonadota > Alphaproteobacteria > Rhodobacterales > Rhodobacteraceae > HIMB11. The sequence continues at coordinate 3,902 of JAKMGV010000187.1, read as the reverse complement.
TCCCACATTGTGACGTCACTTTGTGACCAACTCACACGTGCCTGATACTCGGGTTTTTGACATTCATCGTAAATCATTGCCAAAATATGCTGGGACTCTGTTTCGCTGACCCCATCAATATGCGTTGTGAAATCTGGGTTTACATATATCCCCTCTCGTCCTGACAAGGGATGACGGATCACCACGGGATGTAGGGCATCCTGGGTTGCAAGATGGGCGTTTTCAATTCGTCCTGTCTTTGATGACTCAGAATTCATTTGTGTTGCGCCAAAGGCATGACGCGATGAATGCCAGGCCTTAAGCCCTCGCAAAAATGATTTCACAGGGTCGGACATATTTTCAAACACGCGCGCCATAGACACAAAAACCGTATCCCCGCCAAAGGGAGGAACCTCAATCGCGTGTAAAATTGATCCCATTGCAGGCACCTGATCATAGGAATGATCTGTGTGCCAACGTTCTCCAATCGCCTTTATCTGATCTTTTTCCTTTAGTACGATTGCAATTTCAGGGTGCGTATCAAGCTTTTTGAAAAAGCGGTTCACATTGATGTTTCCAAATCGGCGTGCAAAGGCCAAATGATCCTCGGGCGCAATATTCTGTCCGCGGATCGTAATGACAGAATAATCGACAAAGGCCTGATAGATCGCCTCAAATTGCTGTTCGTCTTTGATGTCAGCTCCGATGATTTCTGCACCAAGGCTACCCGTTAGGGGGCGAATATCCACCATAATACTCCGCGTTTCTGTGTTGGTATGAGCCTTTTTCAACCACTGCTCAGGGTCACAATTTATAGTGTTGCACCACTGTATTTGACGATACTCCATGTGGCGTGAATTTCAATAACGGAATTTGACGGGTTGGATAAACTTTGCGTCCTGCTCTGTACAAGGCAGATGAATTCCGTTACTGCGCGCTCAGAGCGTGCCGTTTTCATAGGAGGCAGCGCTCCAAAGGGTAGTGTTCCATGGGGGAACAAATGCCCCGGAACAAAAATTGAGATAAGATTGAAAACCTCCCTAAAGATTGCGCTGGACAAGCGCGGATACGAGGTTTTGACACCCGTACAACAAGAAGTGTCAAAACCCGAACTTGAAAACTCTGACCTATTGGTTTCTGCACAAACTGGATCTGGAAAAACAGTTGGATTTGGCATTGCAATTGCGCCTAACCTGCTGCCCGATGATGCGGGATTTGGACGCGCGGACGCGCCGTTGGGTTTGGTCATTGCGCCGACGCGTGAATTGGCGATGCAGGTCAAACGTGAACTTCAATGGCTTTATGCCGAGGCGGGCGTCGTTATGGCGTCCTGCGTTGGAGGCATGGACATGCGTGATGAACGGCGCGCATTGGAACGCGGTGCCCATATCGTTGTCGCCACACCCGGACGTCTGCGCGATCACATCATGCGCGGCAGCATTGATTTATCACAAATCCGCGCTGTAGTTTTGGATGAGGCGGATGAAATGCTGGATCTTGGCTTTTCCGAAGATTTGGAAATGATCCTTGATGAAACGCCAGACACACGGCGTACCCTGTTGTTCTCTGCAACAGTTCCCAAGGGCATCGCGCAACTGGCCAAGAAATACCAACGTTACGCCATTCGCATCACAACATTAGCGGAAAAATCCCAACACACGGATATCGAATATCAGGCGATCAAGGTAGGCAAACATGATGGTGAAAACGCAATCATCAATGTTCTGCGCTATCACGAAGCGCCCAGTGCGATTGTGTTTGCAAATACCCGTGCCACCGTTGGACGCCTGACGACACGCCTGTCAAACCGCGGATTTTCGGTTGTCTGTCTGTCAGGTGAGCTCTCGCAATCCGAACGCTCGCACGCGCTACAGGCGATGCGCGATGGTCGTGCGCGCATTTGTGTGGCTACCGATGTTGCCGCGCGTGGCATTGATTTGCCAAAATTGGACTTGGTGATCCATGCGGAATTGCCCTCTAACCACGAAACGCTTTTGCACCGCTCTGGTCGTACGGGCCGCGCGGGGCGTAAAGGGACATCTGTGTTGATCGTTCCACCAAATAACCTGCGCAAGGCAGAACGTATTTTGAAATCTGCTAAACTGAACGCCGAATGGGGATCAGCGCCAACGGCGGATCAGGTGTTGGCCAAGGATCATGAACGCATTTTGGAAAATGATGTTTGGACACGCGACACAAATCCCGCGCATGAACATATGGTGTCCAAATTGCTGGACCTATACGGCGCCGAACGTGTTGCAGCCGCGTTTTTGGAAACCTACACCCAAAAAATGTCTGCACCAGAGGATATTTCAGAGTTTTATGAGGCCCCTACCCGTCAACCCAAGAAATCCTATGAGGATTTCGGCGAAAGCGTGTGGCTGCGCCTTGAACAGGGTCGCGAGGATGGCCTGTCCCCTGGTCAGGTTGTCCCGATGCTGTGCAAGTCAGGCGATATCACAAAAACCGATATCGGGGCGATCCGCATTCAGGGAAATCACAGTTTCATCGAACTGCGTGCCCCAAGTGTCGAAGGGTTTTTCAAATCAGTTGGCCCAGACGCCCGTGTCGAAGGCGCATTGGTCAAACAACTGAGCGAGGCACCAAACATCCCACCCGCGGATCGCAACCGCAAACCTGAACGTCCACGCGGACGTTCAAATGGGGATGCACCGCGACGGAAATCAAATTTCCACCCGCTTGGTGATGCTCCAAAAGAACAACGCCCAGATCGGCGCAAATCCGACGATCGCCCAAAGCATTCGGAAAAACGGGATTTCAAGGCAAAGCCAAAACGCGCCAAGGATTTGCCCGAAGGTGTGGTTGCACCTTTCAAGAAGAAGGATGCCAAACCTGGCCCAAGCAACAGCGCACCAAAACCTGAGGCCAAACCAAAATCCAAGGTGCGCAAAGGCGCAAGTGACCCAAGCAAACCGATGCGTGCACCCAAGGTTGGCAAATACAATAGCAAAAAGAACAAGGCTCGCCGCGAGGACGCCGCAATGGCGGGCAAAGGCGCCGACAGCAAACCGATGCGCAAACGCTCGTAAACGCAATCAACCTGTGAACACACATAAATGCGACGGAGCCCCCACCGTCGCATTTTTCATTTCAAGGACGACCCTGTTGACGCGATACATCGCAAAGCTACCTCAACCCTCTAGTAACGGAGAGTAAGATGAGCGACGCAACACACATTGGCGACTTGGAAAAATGGGACTTACGCATACGTAAATTTTTGATCGCCTTCGCACTTTTGACGCCGAACTATTTGTTCATGCGCGTGGTGCTGGATTGGTTTTAATCGGTATTTGCGATCATGTTGAAATCCAAAATATTGAGGGACTTTGCGGGCGATAAAATGGTATTTACCTGCGCAAACTGTCAGTATGAGTTTTCCCATGATGTTTCAAATTTGATATCGGTTGTTGGGAAAGAGGTCACGTTACATGCGGTCAGATCCCGCGCGGTCTGTCGCAAATGCAACACACGTGGCAATAACACCTATCGCATGGTACCGAAAACAGAATGACCGAGAGAATGACATATATTGACGAAGTCTGCGCTGCTCTGTTGGATGATACGGAACGCAAATACGTAACGGCGCGAACACACTTGGAACAGGTCACCGCAACATGCAATATTCCCAAAGAAGAGCACGTAGATCAGATCGAAGCCGCGCGCAAAGAGTATCTGCGTGCGTCCAAAGAATATCTGGCAATCGCCTTTAAAACAAAATTTTTGGGAGTTGATTTGGAATGAAACTTATTCTGGTGGGCATTACCGTTTTCGCATTTTCAACCCTGCAACTTTCTGCACAAGATTTGCCCAGTTGCCCAGGTGGCAATGCAGATCCATCCAAATTCTGTCCCGTCGGCCAACAATGGTCGGATGCGGCGCAAGACTGCATTGTGATGGCATAA
>JAKMGV010000058.1 GCA_022424725.1 Paracoccaceae bacterium | reverse complement strand
CGATCCGCACCAAGCGCCAAAGAAAAAGAGGGCCGAAACCCTCTTTTCCCCTGCAATACTCGTCAAATGCGCGATGCGCATACTCGTTACCTGCAAACACAAAAATATACTCGCGACGCATCGCATTGGATACCCCTGTAGAATGCCTGCATTCAGGCGCAGGATGAATACAGTACAAAGTCTATATATTGGCGCAAAAGGATAGTTTTAGAGTGTTGCATCAAATGCGGCTTAGCTTGGGGCCGCCTGCGTGATCATTTCCATAAAAATTGGTCCAACTGATTCTACGACCATCTTCACGCCTGTGGCGTTGGGATGGATGCCATCTGGTTGAAAATACTGGGACGCACTTTCTTCCAATTGGCCGTCGGTGATGAACGGTTCAAAAAAACTGGGGATATAAAGCGCACCATACTGTTCCGCCAACTCAGGAAAAATTTGGTCAAACTGCTGTTTGTAATCGGGGCCATAATTGTTGGGGGCATGGGTGCCCACCACCAAAAGGGCAACTTGGGCCTTTTGCAATTCGTCCAAAATGCCCATCAGGTTCGCGCGGACAACTTCGGGGGCAATTCCACGCAGCACATCGTTACCGCCCAACGCAACAACAGCCGCATCCAATCCCGGTTCAATTGACCATGCGACACGTTCCAACCCACCTGCGGTTGTGTCCCCAGAAACCCCTGCATTGATCAAACGCACGCCCTCACGCTGGGAATTCACATAGCGTTGCAGTTGCGGGACCAGTCCATTTTCAGGAACCAAGCCATACCCATGGGTAAGGCTATCCCCCAGCATCAGAACATCAATGCGGTCATCCGCTTTGGCAATCGAGGCACAGATCAGAAAACATGCGATCAGCATCTTGCCCATAGTTGCCAAAGGCCCATATGAGAAAGGCAAGTTCACTATAAGGCCGAATTGTTTCATGACGTCCCCTATTATTTCCCTATCAAATGTACATCTTTCCCTAGAAAGCAATGCTGGAACAGTTGAGATTTTGAAAAACATCTCCCTTGACGTTTCGGCAGGTGAAAGTTTGGGATTAATTGGCCCTTCTGGTTCGGGAAAATCCTCACTCCTCATGCTTCTTGGTGGGTTAGAGCGCGCCAGCAGTGGGATGGTGAACGTATCGGGTACCGATCTATCGCGGCAAAGCGAAGATCAACTTGCATTGTTACGACGCGATCAAATGGGGATTGTGTTTCAATCGTTTCATTTGATCCCAACGATGACAGCGCTTGAAAATGTGGCAACACCTTTGGAATTGGCGGGGGTGCGCGACGCGTTTCGCAAAGCACAGGAGGCCTTGGATGTTGTGGGGCTTGCCCACCGTCATGACCACTATCCAGCGCAGCTGTCCGGGGGTGAACAACAGCGTGTTGCACTTGCCCGCGCAGTTGTGGCACGGCCCAAAATCCTGCTAGCAGATGAACCAACAGGCAACCTAGATGGTCCAAACGGAACTGCGATTATGGATTTATTATTTTCCCTGCGCGATCAGTTCGGATCAACCCTGATATTGGTGACGCATGATCCAGTTTTGGCAAATCGTTGTGATCGCACAATTCGCCTGCGCGATGGCATGATTGATCAAGAGGTCACCAAATGAGCTGGCGCGTTTCTGGCAAAATTGCGCGACGTGAATTGCGCTCGGGTCTCAGCGGGTTTCGCATACTGATTGCCTGCTTGGCACTGGGTGTTGCTGCGATTGCTGCGGTCGGCACCGTGCGCAGCGGCATTCAAGCGGGCCTTGTTTCCGAAGGTGCAGCCCTATTGGGCGGAGACGCAGAGGCCGAATTCACCTATCGCTTTGCGACCGACGATGAACGCGCATGGATGGAAAATCGGGCCGATGCCATTTCGCAGATCGTTGATTTTAGGTCCATGGCAGTCGTCGAACGCGATGGCGTCACAGAACGTGGCCTGACACAAATTAAAGCAATTGATGAATTCTATCCCCTTTATGGGACCCCGAAACTGCAGTCTGGCAACGCATTTGACACAGCGTTTCAAAAAACTGGCAGGCACCCGCCCGCAGTGATGGAGCGTTTGTTGGCAGACCGCCTTGCCCTGAAGATTGGTGATCCGTTCAAGCTGGGAACTGCGACGTTCCAATTGGCGGATGTCATCACCTACATCCCAGATGGCGCGGGTGACGGTTTTGGCCTTGGGCCGCGAACCATCGTGATGACCAAAGATTTGGAAAATTCTGGTCTCCTCGCCTCGGGCACATTGTTTAGCACAAAATACAGGATGAGACTGCCCAGTGGTACGAATTTAGACACACTTGCCTCCACAGTAGAAACCGATCTGGCCTCAAGCGGCCTGCGCTGGCGTGATGCACGAGAGGCATCACCAAGCATCGCCGAGTTCGTTGACCGATTGGGGTCGTTTTTGATCCTTGTTGGACTTGCAGGTTTGGCGGTTGGGGGGATTGGCGTTTCCTCGGCCGTGCGCACATATCTGGACCGAAAAACCAGCGTGATCGCGACACTGCGCAGTATTGGTGCGGATAACGCCACGGTTTTCCAAACCTATTTTTTACAAATCGCTGCATTATCCTCGATCGGAATATTAATCGGCCTTATTTTTGGGATCGGCGCACCCATCGCTGTTGAGCCCATTTTGTCAGCGATGCTTCCCTTTCCCATCACGCTAACCGTCTTTGCGCGCCCCATCATAGAAGCGACGGTATACGGAGCACTTGCCGCGCTGATCTTTACGATTTGGCCGTTGGCGCGTGCGGAAAACATCAAGGCTGCAATTCTGTTTCGCGACGGCGGCGGCACAGCCGCGCGACTACCCCGCCCTGTTTACGTAATCATAACCGTGAGCCTGACGGCGATATTGCTTGCCTCTGCGTGCTATTTCACAGGATCAATTGCGCTGACCCTATGGACCGCGGTGGGTGTGATTGGGGCATTGGCAATTCTGTCAATCGCGGCCATCGCCATCCGCAAACTTGCCCATCGTTTGCAAAGCTGGTCCAAGGGGCGTTCCACGTTACGCTGGGCGCTTTCGGCGATTGGCGGCACATCCGAAGGGGCGACCGCCGTCATTTTGTCGATTGGTCTGGGGCTTTCGGTCTTGGCCTCAATTGGACAAATTGATGGGAACCTAAGACAGGCCATTAAACAAGACCTCCCGGGCGTTGCACCGTCTTATTTCTTTGTCGATATTCAGAAATCCCAAATGCCCGAATTCCGCGAGATATTGAAAGCGGATGAGAATGTCAGCGATTTTGAAGAGGCTCCAATGCTGCGCGGGATTGTTTCGACGATCAATGACAAACCCGCCGCCGAGGTCGCAGGAGACCATTGGGTGATCCAAGGGGATCGTGGTCTGACGTATGCCGCCGCCCCTGGTGAGGATACAGAAATAACCCAAGGTGCATGGTGGCCTGAGGATTACACAGGCCCGCCCCAAATCAGCTTTGCCGCTGAAGAAGGGGCTGAGATGGGCCTGAAACTAGGCGATAAAATCACCATGAATATTTTGGGCCGTGACATCACGGGCACCATTACCAGTTTCAGAAATGTTGATTTTTCAACGGCTGGGATTGGATTTATCATGACGATGAACCCCTCTGCGCTTGCTGGGGCCCCCCACAGTTTCATTGCAACGGTTTACACCACCCCAGAGCATGAAGCCGCCCTGTTGCGTACTTTGGCAGAGGCATTTCCAAATATCACAGCGATCCGTGTAAAGGACGCCATTGACCGTGTGTCCACAGTCCTAAATTCCATCGCCTCGGCTACGGCCTATGGGGCGATGGCGACCTTGCTGACGGGATTTTTGGTGTTGATCGGATCGGCCGCCTCTGCCCTACATGCGCGCCGCTATGAGGCCGCAATTTTAAAGACATTGGGCGCAACGCGGCGTTCCATTTTGACCAGTTTCGCATTGCGCGCAGCGATGATGGGTGCATCGGCGGGCACTGTGGCGATTGGAGCGGGCGCGCTTGGTGGATGGGCCATTACATATTTTGTGATGGAAACTGATTTTTCAGTCATCTGGCCCAACGCTTTCGCGGTTGTTGTTGGGGGCGTTTTGGCGAATGTGTTGGCCAACCTTGCATTTGCGATGCGGGCGTTGAACGCACCCGCTGCACAAATCCTGCGAGCGCGCGAATAGTGTTCCGATGAAATCTGCGGTATACCTATCATCAAACAAACGGCATAAGGGGCAGATATGACCGTCACGTCATCAATTCCATTTCTGAACGGCACCGAACAAAATCAAATCCGCGATCTGCTGCGCAGGACGGCAAAAACCGAAATCATGCCACGGTTTCAAAACTTGTCCGCACAGGACGTCAGCACCAAATCACGTGATGATGATCTGGTGACCAAAGCGGACCTTGCATCAGAAGCCATGATAACCGCAGAGCTGCAAAACCTATTCCCGCATGCCGTTGTCGTTGGCGAAGAGGTTATTTCAAAACAGCCATTCCTGCGCACCCAGATGGCAGACCATGAAATTTGCTTCGTGATTGATCCCATTGACGGCACCTGGAATTTTGCAAATGGCATTCCGCTGTTTGGTATCATTCTTTCAGTATTACATTTTGGGCGACCAATCTACGGTCTGCTTTATGATCCCGTCATGGATGATTTTATCGAGGCCGATTTGGGACAAGGCACCTGCGATTTCAGTGATGCACAGGATAGGCGCCGTTCGTTGCAAACCGCTCAGCCCCGCGCGGCCGAGGATTTGTCAGGCTACATACACTTTGGCCTGGTGCCCAAGGAAATCCAGTTCACGCTTGCGCCCCATCTGCCGAAATTTCGGCGCACATCTGTGTTGCGTTGTTCATGCCACGAATACCGTATTTTGGCACAGGGCCATGTGGATTTTTGCCTATCCTCCATTTTAAACCCATGGGATCACGCGGCAGGTGTGTTGACAACGCAGTTGGCTGGTGGGGTCTCAAAAATGTTGGATGATCAAGAATACAATGCACGGCTTACAAATGGGTATTTGTTAAGTGCATCGTCAGAGGAAACATGGAACACCGTCGCCGATATTTTGCGACCTGTCCTATTGGAGGGATGAGGCACAACCCTGTGCCCCATCCAAAAGACATCATGCGTGTTTTGTTGTCCGCAAATATGGAAGTTTGACGTCAATTTCGCCAAATTTTTCACGTGCCTGATCATCGTTCAGGGTCAGTGCGACAATCACATCTTGGCCCGTTGTCCAATTCGCAGGTGTTGCGATAGGTTGTCCAAATGTTGCCTGCAACCCGTCAAGTGAACGCAAGACTTCTGCGAAATTACGGCCCACTGACATTGGGTATGTCATGATCAACTGCACCTTTTTATCGGGGCTGATGATGAAAACAGAACGCACTGATGCGCTGTCAGCGGCGGTACGCCCATCAGGCAAATAGGCATCCGCAGGAAGCATGTCGAACTGTTTGGATACAGCTAGGTTTTCATCCGCGATAATTGGAAATGATGCTGATGCACCAGAAAACGACTCGATGTCTGCTTTCCAACCTTTATGCTCTTCCACACCATCAACGGATAGGCCAATCACCTTGGTGTTACGCGCGGTCCATTCATCCGCCAATTGCGCAACTGCCCCAAACTCAGTGGTACAAACAGGTGTATAATCCTTGGGGTGTGAAAACAAAATGGCCCAACTGTCGCCGATCCATTCATGAAAAGTGATCTGACCTTGGTCCGTTTCAGCAATAAAATTCGGAACGATGTCGTTGATGCGTAAACCCATTTAGGTGCTCCTTTGATATATTCATGAAATTCTATATATTAGATCACGTGGATAAGTTACACAGGCCTATTGCATTAACTGTATGACAGTGACACTCTGCCGCGTATAATTTGATCAAATTCTTGAGTCGGCAAAAACGACCACTGGATGAAGGAGCATATCATGATCGAGAAACGTCAATTTTACATCAACGGATCTTGGGTGGACCCAAAGGACGGGCGTGATCATCAGGTTATCAACCCATCAACAGAAGAGGCCTGTGCCACAATTTCCCTCGGTGGGCAGGCGGATACAGATGCAGCTGTCGCCGCAGCCAAAGCGGCGCTACCTGCATGGATGGCAACCCCTGTCCAAGATCGAATCGCATTGGTTGAAAAATTACTGGATCTTTACAACACCCGCGCCGCTGATATGGCCGAAGCGATCAGCATGGAAATGGGTGCGCCAATTGACATGGCGGCAGGGCAACAAACTCCTGCAGGATCATGGCATTTGAAAAACTTTATCCGTGCGGCCAAGGGATTTGAATTTGATCGCCCCCTAAATGATCGTGCACCAAACGACCGCATCATTTATGAGGCAGTGGGCGTTGCCGCGTTGATCACGCCATGGAACTGGCCCATGAACCAAGTCACCCTAAAGGTGGGTGCGGCAGCAATCGCGGGATGCACAATGGTTTTGAAACCATCTGAGGAAAGCCCGCTGAACGCCCTGATTTTCGCCGATTTAATGGACGAAGCAGGATTCCCAGCAGGTGTCTTTAACCTTGTGAACGGGGACGGTGTTGGTGTCGGCAGTCAGCTGAGCGCACATCCAGATGTAGACATGGTTAGCTTTACTGGGTCATCACGCGCCGGTCGTCTGATTTCCAAAAGTGCGGCGGACACACTGAAACGCGTTCACCTTGAACTCGGGGGTAAGGGCGCAAACATTATCTTTGCCGATGCGGATGAAAAGGCCGTCAAACGTGGCGTCCTACATTGCATGAACAACACGGGCCAATCCTGCAATGCGCCGACGCGTATGTTGGTACAGCGTGACATCTATGATCAGGCCGTTGAAATCGCGGCTGCGACTGCGGCAAAGGTGACTGTTGGTTCCGCAAGTGACGAAGGGCGCCACATTGGCCCCGTTGTAAACGCCGTTCAGTTTGAAAAAATCCAAGGCATGATCGAAAAGGGCATCGAAGAAGGCGCACGTTTGATCGCGGGCGGCCCAGGACGCCCCGAAGGTATGAACCGCGGCTATTTCATTCGCCCAACTGTTTTTGCCGATTGCAATAACGATATGACCATCATGAGCGAAGAAATCTTTGGCCCAGTTTTATCAATGATGCCGTTTGATACCGAAGAAGAGGCCATCGAAATCGCCAATGATACGGTTTACGGCCTTACCAACTATGTGCAGACACAGGATGGCACACGCGCAAACAGATTGGCCCGCGCCTTGCGTTCTGGCATGGTGGAAATGAATGGCACATCCCGCGGCGCAGGTGCGCCCTTTGGCGGTATGAAACAATCGGGCAACGGACGTGAGGGTGGCCTTTGGGGCATCGAGGATTTCTTAGAAATCAAATCCGTTTCTGGTTGGACACCCGACGCATAAAACCGCGTATATTTCAAAATTTTAAATAAAAAGAGCGCCAAAACAGGCGCTCTTTTTAATTTTACTCAAATGAACAATTTGTCGCGACGAGGTCCCACCTCTATTGGTCGCCCAAATTGAAAATGATTGGAACCCTTGGCCCACATGCGCGCGCAACTGGATGCTGCGCGCGACAAATCAGGTTAGCGTATAATTATCCGTCTTTGCGGATCACTTCGTTTTTGGGATCATAGGGGCTGTCGCATGTGATGACGGCATCCCATAGTTTATCCTGCATTTTCACCTTAAGCTTTTGCCCCTCGACCGCAACATCAGGGCGAACATATCCCATGCCGATGGATTGATCGAAGGCCACCGAATATCCGCCTGACGTCAAACGCCCAACGCGGGTTCCATCCTCAAGGTAAAGCGCCTCGCGCCCCCATGGGTCAGCATCATCTGGGCCATCAATCAGCACTGTGATACATTTGCTGCGAACCCCAATCGACTCAAGCTCGGCCTTGCCGTAGAACTCTTTGTTCATGTCGATAAAGCGGGGCAAATCCGCCTCAAGTGGTGTGGCATCGCGTCCCAATTCATTGCCAAATGCACGGTAGGATTTTTCCTGACGCAGCCAGTTTTGCGCGCGCGCGCCGACAAGTTTCATGTCATGCTTTGCACCTGCCTCCATCAACAAATCCCAAAGATAGCGTTGCATTTCGATCGGGTGGTGCAATTCCCAACCCAATTCACCTGTATAGGCCACGCGGATCGCATTCACGGGGCACATGCCCAATTCAATCTGACGCGCGGATAACCAGGGGAAACGTTTATTGGAAAGCGCAGTGTCAGGATCAGCATCCTTGATCACCTCTTTCAACACATCACGCGACTTTGGACCTGCGATGGCGAATACGCCCCACTGTGATGTGACATCCTGCACGGACATATATCCAAACTCAGGGATTTTATCTTCAACAGCTTTTTGCAGATAATCGCTGTCATAGGCTTGCCATGCGCCTGCGGACACAAGGTAATATTCATCCTCTGCAATGCGCACGATGGTATATTCCGTACGTGTTGTGCCCGCACCTGTCAGCGCATAGGTCAGATTGATACGACCGACTTTGGGCAATTTGTTACAGGTAAACCAATCCAAGAATTGTGTGGCGCCTGGGCCCTTTAACAGGTGTTTCGTAAACGCGGTTGCGTCTATTAAACCAACACCTTCACGAACCGCCTTGGCCTCGTCCTTGGCGTATTGCCACCAACCGCCACGGCGGAAACTACGCGCATCGTGATCAAAGCTGTCTGAGGCATCCAAAGGACCGTAGTAATTCGGACGTTCCCATCCGTTTACACAACCGAACTGGGCACCCAGTTCTTTTTGACGATCATAGGCAGGGGCCGTGCGCAATGGGCGGCAGGCCTCGCGCTCTTCATCAGGGTGGTGAAGAATGTAGACATGTTCGTAACATTCTTCATTCTTGCGCGCTGCATACTCGGTCGTCATCCATGACCCGTAGCGTTTTGGATCAAGCGAGGCCATGTCGATTTCCGCCTCACCCTCCACCATCATCTGGGCAAGATAATATCCTGTTCCCCCCGCTGCGGTGATGCCGAATGAAAATCCTTCGGCCAACCACATGTTGCGCAAACCTGGTGCAGGACCAACCAATGGGTTACCATCAGGTGTGTAGCAGATCGGCCCGTTATAATCGTCCTTTAGACCCACTTCCTCTGTTGACGGAATGCGGTGGATCATCGACATATATTCTTCTTCAATCCGTTCCAAATCCAATGGGAACAAATCAGCGCGGAAACTATCTGGCACACCATATTCAAAACGCGCAGGCGCATTGCGTTCGTATGGGCCCAAAATCCAACCGCCACGTTCTTCACGGACGTACCATTTTGCGTCGGCATCGCGCAAAACAGGGTGTTCAATATTGCCCGCCTCGCGAAATGCGACCAGCGCGGGATCGGGTTCCGTTACGATAAACTGGTGTTCCACTGGGATCGCAGGGATTTTAATGCCCAACAATTTGGCGGTCCGCTGTGCGTGATTACCTGTTGCTGTCACAACGTGTTCCGCTGTAATCACAGCCTGTTCATCTGATGCGACCAGGTTGCCACCCTTTTCCACCATTTTGGTGACCGTGACACGCCATTCGGATCCCGTCCATTCATAGCCGTCAACTTGCCACTTGCGTTCAATGATAACACCACGCTGACGCGCGCCTTTGGCCATCGCCATGGTGACATCGGCTGGATTGATGTAGCCGTCTGTTGGGTGGTAAATCGCACCTTTCAAATCCTCGGTTCGCACCAATGGCCAACGCTCTTTTATTTGTGCGGGTGTCATCCATTCGTATGGAACGTCGCATGTTTCAGCCGTTGATGCATACAGCATGTATTCATCCATGCGTTCCTGGGTTTGCGCCATACGCAAGTTGCCCACAACAAAGAAACCCGCATCCAAACCGGTTTCTTCCTCAAGTGTTTTGTAGAAATCGACCGAATATTTGTGGATATGGGTTGTCGCATAGGACATGTTAAACAATGGCAACAATCCTGCCGCGTGCCAGGTTGAACCAGAGGTCAACTCATCCCTTTCCAAAAGCATGACATCTTTCCACCCGGCCTTGGCCAAATGATAGGCGATTGATGTTCCAACGGCGCCACCGCCGACAACCAGTGCTTTTACATGAGTTTGCATGAACCCGACTCCTTTGTCGCATAATTAGAAACTCTTTAGCATGTTGATAT
>JAKMGV010000186.1 GCA_022424725.1 Paracoccaceae bacterium | reverse complement strand
CCGTTAAACGATGATGCACCCAAGTTCGGAGTTCAGCCAAACAAAGGTGCATCATGTGTCGCGGTTATATGATCCGTGGAGTAAACATCTGTAGGATGCCCTCCAAGATTTAACAATTCGTTAATTCAAATCCGTTTGTGGACGTTTACGACTGCGCCAGCCGCCGCGCCGTTTGGGAGTAGAAATCGAGGCAAGGCCTTCGTTCAAAACTTCGCTCATCGGATGGCCATCTGGCCCATGGCGGTCCAGCAAAACTTGGATCAGCGACTTTTGATCCGCCTCAATCGGAATGCTAAGCGCCCAATCCAGAAAGATCGTTCGACATTCACTTTTCGTGATCCCATCAATGCGGTAGGCCTCGAAAATCAATCCCTTGGGATCAAATTCATCCCCTTTCATCGACGTCCTCCTGTGGTTCTGGCAACACTGTTTCGATGATCGAACGCGCTGCCGTTTCGCGGAACGTAGTTTTGTTTTGCAGTGTGTCGAGCTGTTCTGAATTGCTAATGCCCAGAATAAAACTTTGCCCGCCATCCCCGACAATTTCAGGATCAAATGCGCCGTCACTTAACAACTTGCTGCCCAATTGTAGCGTCCAGAATTGTTCATAGGCAGTCTGTAGTGTGTCACCCTGTGCCTGATCAATTATGCCTAAATCTACCAACCCTGTGATCCCCGCGGCAACACTTTGCTCTTTTTGTCCTGCAAGCAGGCTGCCCATTTGAGAAAATAATTCGATATCCTGCAGGCGACCAGATCCAATTTTAAAATCCCAAGCACTGCGATCTGATTTGACCGAGGAAATCCGTGCACGCATTTTCGACAAGGCAGGTGCGACTGTTTCAAAATTGCGCAAATCGGCCAAGGCCACGCGAAATGCATCAATATCTCGGATCAAATCATCGGGCCCCACAATGGCCACGGCACGTGTCAGGGCAAGGTGTTCCCAAACCCACGCCTCATTTATTTGATAATCCTGAAATGATGTCCACGAAGTCGCAACAGGCCCCTTGTTCCCCGATGGACGCAACCGCATATCCATTTCATACAAACGCCCCTCGGACATGGGCGCGGTCATCGCGGTGATCAATGCCTGTGTCAGACGGGCGTAATAGGTGCGCGCGGGCAATGGGCGGCGCCCGTCTGATGTGTCCACCCCATCGGCGTCATAAATTACGATCACATCCAAATCCGAATGCGCATGCAGACGTCCAGCACCCAGCGAACCCATACCCAAAACAACAGCCCCACGCCCGGGCATTGGCCCATGTTTGCGGGCAAATTCCGCACAGACACTGGGCCAGATCCCGCCAAGTGTGGCCCGCGCCAAATCGGCATATTCCCGCCCTGCTTGTCCCGCATCAATGAGGCCACGCAGTACATGCACGCCGATGCGGAAATGCCATTCCTTGCTCCAGCGGCGGGACAGGTCCAATTGACGTTCATAATCGGTTTCTGCCGCTAAACGCCGAATAAGTTGGGCCCGCAGTTCTGCTTCCCCTGGCCAATCATCCCAAAAGCTGCCCCCAATCACCGCGTCCAAAACTTGGACATTTTGGGAAAGATATTCTGACAGACTGGGCGCGGTGCCCAGAATGTCGATCAACAAATCAATCATTTGCGGATTTGCGCGGAACAATGAAAACAATTGAACGCCCGCAGGCAGTTTTGACAAAAAGCGGTCAAACGCCACCAAAGCCTGATCTGGAAACGACGCGGCACGCAACCGTGCCATCAATTCAGGGCGCAACTCTTGAAACAGGGTATAGGCACGTTCACTGCGCAATGCGGGATAACTGGGCCAGCTTTGCGTAATTTTTTCCTCATCTGCGGTTTCTTGTGCACCTTCGGGTTCTGGCACTGGGGCTTTTGCAAAAAAACCCTCGGTCAGATCGTGAACCGCCTCAAACCGATCCTTCAAGGCAGTTTTCAATTCGCTCGGCACTGTATTCGACATCGCTGCCAAACGATCAAACCCCGCATCCGTTGATGGCAGATCGTGGGTTTGTTCATCATTCACCATCTGCAACCGATGTTCCAGTTTTCGATGATCGCAGTAATGATGATAAAGGCCATCGGCCAAATCAGCAGTGATCCACCCTTTGGCGGCCAGTTGTTGCAAACCGTCCTTCGTCCGCTGCACCCGCAAATCGGGATCGCGTCCGCCTGCGATCAGTTGTTGTGTTTGGGTGAAAAACTCGATCTCTCGTATGCCGCCCAATCCCAGTTTAACATTGTGACCTGAAACCGAGGTTATGCGGCTTTGACCAATTTTTTCGCGATACCCTAAACGCATGGCATGGGCATCTTGGATCGCAGCGAAATCCAAATGTTTGCGCCACACGAAAGGGCGCATTGATTTCAAAAACGCCTCGCCCGCAGCTTGATCACCGGCGCAAACACGCGCCTTGATATAAGCCGCGCGTTCCCATGTGCGCCCCAGGCTTTCGTAATATCGTTCTGCCGCCTCAACCCCCATACAAACGGGTGTGACCGCGGGATCAGGACGCAGGCGTAAATCGGTGCGAAACACATATCCATCGCTGGTAATATCATTCAACAGGGCCGTTGCCGTGCGCGTGGCCTTAATCAACGCGGCCCGTGCATCAAAAAAATCGTCCACGGGAAATCGGGCCTCATCAAAGAGGCAAATAAGGTCAATATCAGAGGAATAATTCAATTCCCCCGCGCCCATTTTGCCCATGGCCAAGACGAACAATCCCGTTTCATGTGGGTGTGCATCCCGCGCCAATCCCGGCAATTTGCCGCGTGCGATTTGTTGAGAAATTGCATGATTAAACGCGCATTGCACCGCACGGTCTGCGAAATTGGTTAGCGTGGCACATACCTGTTCCACTTGCCAGATGCCTGAGAAATCACACAATGCGGTCCATAGGGCCACACGACGTTTCGCAGATCGCAGCGCCGCGCCAATGTCATCGGTATTTTCAATTTCAATGGATTGATCAATTTCGAGCGCGTCCAAGCGTCCGCGTAACCAAGCATCCTCTTTGCGCAGAAGATCGGCCAAAAACGGACTAACACTTGCCACCGCGCCCAAAAAGTGCTGCAGCGTTGGGTTCATATCCCTAAATTGTTGCCTTACATCATCATAGACGTCCCGATCATAAACATCGGGGCATTCGGTGATCGCAGTTGCAAAATGCATGTGGGTCTTTCAATCTTATCCATACCTGAATGAGGATAGCATGAGCAAAAGTCTAAGACGTGTCAAAGCCGCATTGGCCGAATTAGGCCTAGAGGATACAATTTGCGAAACCGCAGGCGCAACAACGGTACAAATGGCGGCAGATGCGGTTGGATGCGGTGTGGATCAAATTAGCAAATCCATCATTTTTCAGATTGGTGCCTCAAATCAGGTTGTTTTATTCATCACTGCGGGCGGACAACAGGTAGATCGCAGAAAATCAGAGGTAATTGTCAGGGAAACATTGACCAAGGCGGATGCAGCCCTGATCCGAGCAACCACGGGATTTGCAATCGGGGGTGTATCACCCGTGGGTCATAAAATACCCTGCCCCATATATTTTGATGAAACACTGCTTGAATACGATGAAATTTGGGTTGCGGCGGGCACACCGAACTACGTTTTCAGGATCTCACCTGACCTACTTTCACAAAAAATATCCGCACAAATATCTGATTTTATTATATAATCAGAAAAATGTAAAAATGTTTAACATTTTCCCTTAAATGGCGAGTACCCCACACCCATCTGTTGTAATGTGAAAGGGCTTCACATTCATTCTAACGGAGACAAAATGACTTCTACCACTGACTATACTGCAGAGTATTCGAGACCATTTTGGTTTGAACGCTCCGAGACATGGCTTGACCGCAAAGGTAAGGGCGCATGGATCGCCGCCATGGTCTTGGGTTTTATTTTCTTTTGGCCAGTTGGCCTCGCACTTCTTGCTTATATGATTTGGAGTAAAAAAATGTTTGGAAAATCACGCTGTTGTTCACGTTCAACACATTAC